>JAJRWO010000129.1 GCA_024276775.1 Gammaproteobacteria bacterium
CTGCTCAACAAAGCGCATTAAGTCATCACCATCAAACATTGGCATACCCTGGCCGGGATCAAAAATAAAAGGAATGCCTTGTTCTTCGAATTGCTGAGCATGGAGAATCATGCCATCACGACCGTCCGGTGAAACAATGCCCAGCTTGATAGCTTCGGCATCCGCGACATCAAGTTCATGTGAAAAGCCCATTGCTCCTGGGTGAAAGGCAGTAATCTGATTGTCGTCCATATCCGTGGTGATAAATGCTTGGCCAGTATAGGCGGCTGGAATTACCTTGATATGTTTTTTTGAGATGCCGCACTTATCCATCCACTCAGCATAGGGTTCAAAATCACTGCCTACGGTTGCCATTGGCAGAGGGTCGTCGCCAAGCAGCTTTAAGTTATAGGCAATATTGCCGGCACAACCACCAAACTCACGGCGCATGTCCGGTACCAGAAATGAGACATTCAACATATGCACCTTGTCAGGCAGGATATGGTTTTTAAATCGGTCATGAAAAACCATGATGTTGTCATAGGCGTAAGAACCACAAATCAGTGCTGACATAGACGCTTCCTTTATATTTATTGAATAATTTAATTGAGTAGCAACACAAAAAACCAGGTCAGTGCAGCATTCGTTAAGGCCACAAAGACTGCCG
Organism: Gammaproteobacteria bacterium; assembly: GCA_024276775.1. Classification (GTDB taxonomy): domain Bacteria; phylum Pseudomonadota; class Gammaproteobacteria; order Tenderiales; family Tenderiaceae; genus Tenderia. The sequence goes on from JAJRWO010000129.1 coordinate 647, forward strand.
CTGAACCGATATCCTTGGCACGCCCCGCTAATTCGTGATGCTCAGGGCCAATCCGGTCTACCACGGCTTCAATGGCTGAGTTTAGAAGTTCCACTATTAACACCAACAGCAGCACACCAATGAGCAAGGCATAATCGCTGCCATCCTCACCCAGCCATATTGCAATCGGAGCTAAAACCAGAAGTAAAAATAGCTCTTGGCGAAAGGCGGCCTCATGGGTGTAGGCTGCACACAGTCCTTTCCAGGAATAGCCTGCCGCATCGACAATACGGGCAATGCCTTTTTTACCAGGTTTAGACATTTGTGCCTTCCTCTGTCCAAGTTAGATCCAGTTCACGCGCGGCGCGGACATCATCCAAACGACGTGACGGCAGGGTAAAGGGTGCGTTCTTAAGCTGGTTGATATTTTCTTTTGCTTCAGCTTTGATTTTGATCATGGCATCGATAAAACCATCCAGCTCAGATTTGGCTTCTGTTTCGGTGGGTTCAATCAAAAAACATTCTGGCACCAGTAATGGAAAGTAAGTGGTGGGTGCATGAAAGCCGTAATCCAGTAAACGCTTGGCAAAGTCCATCGCCGTGGTATTTTGCTCTTTGGCTTCTTTTTTTAAGGTTAAAATAAATTCATGTGTGGCTCGACGCTCAGGGTAAGCCATTTCGAATCCTGCCTGCTTTAATTGAGCCATCATGTAGTTAGCATTCAGGGTGGCATACTCAGCCACACGCTCCATACCTTCACGTCCCAAAAGCCGCGCATAAACATAGGCACGCAACAGTACGCCAATGTTGCCGCTAAATGCTGACAGGCGACCGATGCTTTGCGGGCAATCTTTTTCCGTCAACCAACGAAATGCATTATCTTCTTTGGCCACGACCGGAATCGGCATAAAGGGCAATAATCGTTTACTAACACCCACCGGGCCAGCGCCTGGGCCACCACCTCCATGCGGGGTTGAAAAGGTTTTATGCAGGTTCATGTGGATCACATCAAAGCCCATATCTCCCGGTCTTACCTTGCCAAGAATTGCATTCAGATTAGCGCCGTCGTAATAAAGCAGGCCGCCAGCACTATGAACAATCTTGGCAATCTCTTTTATGCGCCGTTCAAACACACCCACCGTCGATGGATTGGTCAGCATAATGCCTGCGGTCTGTGGTCCTACCGCCGCCTTCAGTGCATCAATATCAATATCACCATCGTCTTTGGTGGGGATTTCTTTTACCTTGTAAGCACACATTACCGCTGTGGCAGGGTTGGTGCCATGTGCCGCATCAGGCACAATCACCTCGGTGCGCGCATCATCACCGTTGGCATCGTGATAGGCACGGATCATGGCCATGCCGGCAAACTCACCCTGGGCACCGGCAGCGGGGGATAGTGACACGCCATACATGCCGGTCACTTCTTTAAGAATTTCTTGCAGGTCATACATACAGGCCAGCAACCCCTGGCCAGATGATTGCGGTGCATAAGGATGACGACCGGCAAGACCGGCTAATAAGGCCATGGAATTACAGATGCGCGGGTTGTATTTCATGGTGCACGAACCCAGCGGATAAAATTCCGTATCAATTGAAAAGTTCTTTTGCGACAGCCGGGTGTAATGGCGCACCACCTGCATCTCAGACACTTGTGGCAGCGTTGGCCGTGACTGGCGCTGTAACGCGGCGGGAATTCCCTTTGCCTCTACTTTGGCAGGCATCTGTCCAACGGCTATACGGCCACTGCGAGATTGTTCAAAAATCAAGTTATTCATATCACTTCGCTTTAGTTTGTCTATCATTACCCCCTAACCCTCTTCTGAAAGGAGGGGACTAGGAGGGTGGTGATCGATCAGTATTCAGCCAGCTAACACAGTCATCGCTGTATCATAATCGGGTTCATGAGAAACCTCGCCAATCAGCTCGGTGTAAATCACCTTGCCTTGTTCATCAATGATGATCACCGCACGGGCAGTTAAACCTGACAACGGCCCATCCACCAGTAAGACGCCATAGTCTTTGGCAAATTTTCGTGAATGCATCATTGAAAGTGGCTGTATATTTTTGAGCTTTTCCACACCACAAAAACGGCCTTGGGCAAACGGCAGGTCAGCAGAAATTATCAGCATGAACACATCATCATGCTCGGCCGCTAGACCGTTAAACCGTTTTGTCGATTTGGCACAAACAGGTGTGTCCAGGCTAGGGACAATGTTCAACAGAATTTTTTTACCGGTAAAGTCAGCCAGGGTTTTATCCTGTAACTTGGCATTTTGCAGCTTAAAGTCAGGTGCTTGTTCACCAATGTTGGGCAGTTCACCATTGGTGTTGATTGCCTGACCGCGCAGAGTAATTGTGACCATTATCAAGTCGCCTTTAATTCAGTTAATACAGCGGCCAGCGCAGAGGCATAAATATTCAGGTCGGCTTCAGTCTTGGTTTCAGTGGCACAAATACTGATGCAATCTGATAATTCAGGGTATTGTTCTGCCATGGCATAGCCGCCATAGACACCTTTATCCACCAGGGCTTGCAACACAGCATCTACAGGCTTGGGCAACCGCAGCACCCGATCATGAAAGTCAGTACCGCTAAAGACGCGTTCAACACCGTCAATCGCACACAACTTTTCGGCTAGCGTTTGAGTGTTATTGACACTTTGTGCTGCAACACGCTCCAAGCCTTCAGCCCCCATCAACGACATAAAAATAGTCGAAGCGGTGACCATCAAGCCCTGATTGGTACAAATATTTGAAGTCGCTTTGGAACGACGAATGTGTTGTTCGCGTGCTTGCAGGGTCAGGGTAAAACCAGGTTTGCCATCAAGATCAACGGTACGGCCAATAATACGGCCTGGCAGTTGGCGCACATGTTTTTGCTTGCAACACATAAAGCCGTAGTAAGGCCCGCCACTGGATAAAGGCAGGCCTAAAGACTGGCCTTCACCACAGGCGATATCAACACCTGCTGCGCCCCACTGACCCGGTGGTGTTAGCAATGCCAGGGCCATGGGATTAACAACCGCAATGCTCATGGCGTTATTCTTTGTGGCCCAATCGGTCAGGGCATCCACATCTTCCAGTACACCGAAAAAGTTTGGCTGCGGGATCACCAGTGCTGTTATATCTTCACTCTCATACTTGGCCAGTTCAGCAATCAGGGTTTTGCCGGTATCGGCACAATAAGGCAGTTCTTCGATGCGGAGGCCTTGATTCCTGACGATGTTTTTCACCACGGTTCGATAAGCGGGGTGCACGGTGCTGGGCATGAGAATACGTTTTGATTTTGATTGACGATGTGCTCGCACAACCATTAATACCGCTTCAGCCAAGGCGGAGGCACCGTCATACAAAGAGGCATTGGATACGTCCAGGCCATTCAGGCTTGCCATCATGGTTTGATATTCATAAACCACCTGCAAAGTGCCCTGACTGGCTTCTGCCTGATAAG
>JAJRWO010000130.1 GCA_024276775.1 Gammaproteobacteria bacterium
AAGCACCAAAATCAGGCTCTAACAGCAACAACAGAACCACTAGAGACAACACCAACATCGGCTTGAGAAAACCGCTAAAGCTTGTTCGTACTTCATCGCCACGACGCACCAAATAGCCCGCCATATAAATGATGACAAACAACTTCATCAACTCCGATACTTGGAGATTAAAAAACCCCAGATTGAGCCATCGCGTAGCACCATTCACGGTTCGGCCAATGCCTGGAACAAGAACCAGCAATAGCAGTATCAGGCCTGCCAGCAACAACCATGGCCCCAAACGCTGCCACACAGAAATGGGGATTTTGAAGACAAGTAAACCAAGCCCCAAACCAATGCCAATGAACATCATCTGACGCATAGAATAAAACCAGGGCTGACCATAATCCTCAGCCGCGATATGCAACGAGGCTGAAGCCACCATGACAAAACCAATCGCCAACAACAGAATCACGACACCCAGTAGCAGCGGATCACACACCGGTTTGTCCCGTCCTGACGATGATTTAATCACGACAGTACTCATACCAGCAGCTCCGTCACCGCAGCGGCAAACTGTTTGCCACGGTCTTCATAATCAGAAAACATATCGAAGCTGGCACAGGCGGGAGCCAGTAAAACCGCATCACCTGTCTGCGCCAGGTTGTACGCCGCCACAACCGCTTCTCGCAAACCCGTTACACACTGCACGGGCAGTACATCGGTCAACACTGCCGCAATCTGCTCAGCATCGGCTCCAAACAGCACCGCTGCGCGTCCTTTTTCTGCCAGCGCATCCCGCAATGTAGAAAAATCCTGTCCCTTGGCTTCGCCACCGGCCAGTAACACCACCTGCCCCGTCATGCCAGTGATCGCCGCGACAGCAGCACCCACATTGGTCGCCTTGGAATCGTTATACCAGCTCACACTATGCTTTTCTGCCAACCACTGACAGCGATGCGGCAATCCGGCAAAGCTGCGCAAGACGTTAAGCATCGCCGTCATTGGCAAACCAATACTGTCTCCCAGCGCCAGCGCAGCCAAGGCATTGGCAACATTATGCATACCGGCCAGCTTTAATTCTTTAATCGGTAATAACAACTGTTCACCCTTGACCAACCAATCCTGGCCACCCTGCTGTACTACACCAAAGTCATGGCTGTGCTGCGGTTGACGCAGAGAAAAACCTATCCAGCGTTGATCATCACCCTGCCAACGGGCAACAATCTCGTCATCCTGGTTGATCAGTTTGATTGTCGCGCCGGCGTAGATACGCTGTTTGGTATCCGCATAATCCTGCATTCCTGAATAACGATCGAGATGATCCTGACTGACATTCAATACCACCGCGGCGGCAAGTTTAAGGTTTGAGACTGTCTCCAGCTGAAAACTGGACAGTTCCAGTATATAAAGATCAGGCTCACTTTTTTGCAACAACGCCAATGCTGGCGTGCCGATATTGCCGCCAACACGGACATCTTTGCCAGCAGCCGTGGCCATGTTACCCAGCAAAGTGGTCACTGTGCTTTTACCGTTTGAACCGGTAATCGCAATCACTGGCGCAAGCGCATGACGCGCAAACAATTCGACATCGCCGATGACTTCAACACCGGCATTGATTGCGGCCATGATGGCCGGTTCACGCAAGGATATACCTGGACTGACCAGCAGCATTTCAGACCGTTCAAACAGTTCCACATCAAAGCAACCAAATTGTGTTTCTATTTCTGGAAACTCATTTTTCAACTGTTTTTTCGCCGGCGGGTTGGCACGGCTATCTACGACGACCACCATCTCAACACCCTGACGCAACAGAAAACGTGCACACGACAAACCACTCTTGCCCAAACCAACAATAATGATCTTACGCTGTGCTGTGCTGTCAGCCTGTTTCAACAATGCCAGTCCCATCGTTATTATCTAACGCAATTTTAAAGTCGCTAAACCAACCAAGACCAGAATCACAGTCACTATCCAAAAACGGACAATCACACGCGGCTCCGGCCAACCCTTTAATTCAAAATGATGATGCAGGGGTGCCATGCGAAAAATGCGGCGACCCGTCAATTTGTAAGAGACAACTTGCATAATGACTGAAACAGTTTCCATGACGAATACACCGCCCATAATCAGCAACACCAATTCCTCACGCACAACCACCGCCACAATCCCCAGTGCCGCACCCAGTGCCAAAGCACCGACATCGCCCATAAACACTTGGGCGGGATAAGTGTTAAACCAGAGGAAACCGAGACCGGCACCGCAGATCGTGGCGCAAAAAATCATCACCTCACCCACACCGTCGATATATGAAATACCCAGATACTCAGAAAAACCAGAATGGCCATGGGCATAAGCAAATATACCAAGCGCCCCCGCGACCATCACCGTGGGCAAAATCGCCAACCCGTCCAGGCCATCAGTCAGATTGACCGCATTACTCGTCCCCACCACGACAAAATAAGCCAGCACCACAAACATCAACCCCATGTCGATGGCGACATCCTTAAAAAAGGGCACGAACAACTGCGTTTCAGCCGGTAATACAGCCGTCTTATAAAGAAATACCGCTGCTGCCATACCGAATAACGATTGCCAGAAATATTTGGCCTTGCTCGACATTCCCTTTGGATCTTGCAACACCAGTTTTTTATAGTCGTCATAGAAACCAATCACACCAAAGGCCAGGGTTGTCAGCAGCACCACCCAGATATAACGACTTTCCAGATCGGCCCACAGCAAGGTGCTAACCGCAATCGCCACCAGAATCAGCGCCCCACCCATGGTGGGTGTGCCAGCATTGGAAAAATGCGTTTCAGGCCCCAGTTCACGAATCGGTTGACCAACATTGAACTGACTCAATTTGCGAATCATTATCGGCCCCACAATAAAGCTGATAGTCAGTGCCGTCAGTACCCCCAGAATTGCGCGTAAGGTAATGTACTGAAATACCGCAAAACCGCTGTAAAACTGGGTCAGGTAATCGGCCAGAGACATCAACATCAGTCTTTGCCTCCTGCCACTAGCGCATCCACCACGTTATTCATCGCTGCGCCACGCGAACCTTTCACCAGCAACACTGCATCTTTATAAATCGATTCAGCCAACATTGCCGACAAAACCTCAATCAAGGCTTGCTGTGTTGCGAAATAAGTTGCACCCTCACCAAAACCTTTAACCGCCTCTGAACAATGACTGCCACAAGCCAATAACCGGTCGATACCTTTTTTTCTGGCTTCTTCAGCAATGCTAAAGTGGTGCTGGCTGGCGGTTTCACCCAGCTCAGCCATATCACCCATCACTAAAATTTTTTCACCCTGGGCCTGAAGTAAAACATCAATTGCCGCCCGAAAAGAGTGCGGGTTAGCGTTATAACTATCATCGATCAGCAGTTGCCCATGGTCGGTCACCTTAGGTTGCAAACGCCCCTTAACGGGCAGCATACTTTCCAGACCCGCCTGAACCTCGGCAGCGTTCGCGCCTGCCGCCAGAGCAGAGGCCGTTGCAGCCAGGGCATTCATGACGTTATGGCGACCGGCCAGACTCATGGCAACATCAATTTTTCCGGCGGGCGTCAGCATACTTAAACGACTTTTATAACCACTCGCCGAAATTTCCCAATGCACACCACCATCGGCCAGGCTGACATCGGCCGTTGGCAACATACCAAAACCAAGCGGGTTATCATCGACAACCAGTTCTGCCCAATAACCGGCAAACTCATCATCCTGATTCACCACAGCCGTACCATCCTTGCCCAGGCCCTGCCAAATTTCAGCCTTGGCACGCGCAACATCCTCCACTGAACCAAAACCTTCCAGATGAGCAATAGCAGCATTGGTGACCACTGCCACATCTGGCCGCACCAGGCGAGTGAGATAAGCTATTTCACCCACATGGTTGGCACCCATTTCAATGACAGCCGTATGATGCTGTTCAGGTTTGAGACGCAATAACATCAGCGGGACACCAATATCATTATTAAGATTACCCTCAGTCGCCAAGACCGCATATTTTTGGCCCAAAATGCATGCCAACATCTCTTTGACCGTAGTTTTGCCGTTACTACCCGTCACACCGATAACCTTGCCTTGAAATTTTGACCGCCAGGCCGCCGCTAAACCACCTAACGCTAGCCGGGTATCAGCAACAATCAATTGTGGTAGATCCGTTTCAATCTGCCTGGATACCAGCACCGCCACGGCACCTTGCTCAGCAACGCTAGTGACAAACTTATGGCCATCAAAATTCGGCCCCTGTAGGGCGACAAACAAATCACCTGCGGCAATTTTGCGACTATCGGTAACAACCGCATCAAAACTGACCTGGCCCTCGCCCACCAACTCAGCATCAAGAACCTTGGCCGTTTGTTGTAACGTCAACATACTCATGCGGCCACCCCCAGTGCCTGCTGCACTTGCCTGGCATCACTGAAAGGAAATTTCTGTTCACCCAACAGTTGATAATTTTCATGCCCCTTACCAGCAATCAAAACCACATCATTGGCCGCCGCACGGGTTACCGCATAGCGAATTGCCTCAGCACGATCGCGCAATACCACGATAGCGTCCGACTGAAGCGCTGAGATGATGTCGTCAATAATTGCCGCCGGATTTTCATTGCGCGGGTTATCATCCGTCAGCACCACGTGATCGGCGTACTGTGTGGCAATACTGCCCATCTGTGAGCGTTTGCCCCTATCTCGTTCACCACCACAACCAAACACACACCAGAGTTGTGCCAGATAATGCTGGCGCAAGCTTTGCAATACCTGCTCAAGCGCGTCAGGCGTATGGGCATAATCCACCACCACCAATGGCTGTTCCGCCACACCACCAAAACGTTCTACCCGACCCGCTATAGTGTTGAGTTGAGAAATCTTTTGCAGCGCCTTATTCAATTCCATACCACTCAGCAATACGGTGGACAGTACTGCTAACAGATTGCTGGCATTAAAGCCGCCCAGCAGTTCACTGTGAATACGACCATCACCAAAAGGGGTTTGTACATCCAACAAAAAACCATCACGTCCCTGGCTGATCAATTCACCACGAACTAGATTTTCTTCGATACGAGCGCCAGCCTGAGTAAAGACCAATGTTTCAACAGTCGCGGGTAGATTCAGCCATAAACGACAGCCAAATTCATCATCCACATTGATCACCGCATAGCGTAACCCTGGCATCTCAAACAGGCGCGCCTTAGCCCGACCATACGCAGCCATATCACCATGATAATCAAGGTGGTCTCGGCTTAGATTGGTCAACACCGCCAGATCAAACGACACACCAGCCACACGCCCCTGATCAAGACCGTGCGATGAGACCTCCATCACTAAATATTTAGCACCAACATCGACAAACTCACGCATCAGTCGGTGCACGCTAATGGCATCCGGCGTGGTATGAGTCGCCAACTGTAAATTTCCGACAAGGCCATTGCCCAGCGTTCCAATCACTGCAGCTGGCGCTGTTTCCGAATTCAACACCTGAGCGATAAAGTGGCCACAAGAGGTTTTGCCATTGGTGCCCGTCACACCCACCACAAACATCTGTTGCGAAGCAAAACCATAAAAGCGTTCAGCAATCAGGCCAACCTTATTTTTAAGTTCAGCCACTGCCACACATGGCACAGCAATATCTACCACATCAGCAGCCACAGACGCATCAACCAATACCGCAATCGCACCCGCGCCAATGGCCGCCGTCACAAATTGATGTCCCTCTCGGCATGTCCCTGACAAGGCAATAAATAAGTCACCGGCAACCACCTTGCGACTATCGAGTTGCAAACCACTCACACAAACATCAGCATCAAGACCATCAATCACGTCTTGCAACAACTCACTCAGCTTCATAGTATTTACCGAGGCCATCACTTAGCACCGCCTGCAACTCGCAACATATACGCCTCATTGGCTGCCTGACGCTGTTTGATCGCCTGCATGTCATCGGGAGGAACATTCATCAACCGCAGCGCACCATTCATCACCTTCGCAAACACCGGCGCAGCCACCTGACCACCGTGGTAATCACCCAGTTGCGGATCATGCACCACCACGACCATTGCCAAGCGCGGCTTTGAGGCTGGCGCAATACCGGCAAACACAGCCACATAACTGTCTTCTGAATAACCGCCACGACCACTCTTATGCACCGTACCGGTCTTACCCGCAATGCGATAACCGTCAACCATGGCTTGCTTGCCAGTACCGTCTGTGGAAACAACACTCTCCAACATCTTGCGTACTTGTTCGGCGACAAGTGCTGAAATCACCTGCTCACCTTCCGGCGCTTGATCAAGCTTAAGAAATGAAATCGGTTTTAGCAGGCCATTGTTAGCCAAAACAGAGTAGGCCCGCGCCAATTGCAGCGCCGTTACCTGCAATCCATAACCATAGGCACGACTGGCCTGCTGCACCTGATTCCAGCGCCAGTAATCACCAATTCGGCCATCCGCCTCGCCTGGAAAACGACTCCCCGTGCTAAGACCAAAACCAAACTTATCCAGCGACTTCCACATTTCTTCCGCCGTCATCGACAGGGCAATTTTGGTCGCGCCAATATTGCTGGATTTTTGCAGAACCCTGGTGATGTCCATGTCGCCATAGTTGATCGCATCACGAATGGTGTTATTGCCAATACGCATATAACCTGGCGATGTTTCAATCACTGTTGTGGGTTTAATTTTACTTAATTCCAAGGCCGCCGCCACCGTGAATGATTTCATGGTCGAACCCGGCTCAAACACATCGGTAACAGCACGATTACGATAATTAGCCGACTCAAAACTGGCGCGATTATTGGGGTTAAACGTTGGTTGATTCACCATCGCCAACACCTCACCTGTCTGCACATCCAAAATGACCGCCGAAGCAGAGCGAGCCCGATTGGTTTTAACGGCCATTTTTAATTCGCGGTAGGCCAAATACTGCAAACGCTTATCAATACTCAGAACAATATTTTCACCTGGCTGTGGCGCCGAAATGCTTTCCACGCTTTCAACCACTTCACCCATGTTGTTTTTCAATACCCGCTTAGCACCTTTGACCCCATGCAAGCGATCATTAAAAGCCAGTTCAATTCCTTCTTGGCCAAGGTCATCAACATCGGTAAAACCAACCACATGCCCCATCACCTCAGCCATGGGGTAATAACGCCGATACTCGCGCTGCAACGCCACACCGGGCACCGACAGACGCATCACCTTATCTGCTAACGCAGGTGAAACATGACGTTTGAGATAAACGAATTCACGACCTGCACGCGATTCAATTCGCTGTTGCAGCTCATTTACTTTTAACTTCAGCACTTGTGCCAATTGCACCACTTTCGTGTCACCCTCATTTACCAGATAGACCTGTGGATTCACCCAAACTGAATCAACCGGCGTACTAATCGCCACCGGCTCGCCATTACGATCCATAATCACACCGCGATTGGCCGCCAAATCCATCACCCGCAGATGCCGGGCATCACCCTGGCTCTGCAAAAAATCCTGCTCAACCCACTGCAAATAAACCGCCCGCCAACCAAGCACTGCCGCCGCCAATAACAATACTGCCAACAACAACCCGCGCCGCACTGCATTCCAGCGGGCATCCCACTCTGTCACGGACTCACCACCACTATCTGCTCAGCTTCAGGCAATATCATTTGCAAACGTTGACTGGCCAAACGTTCAATCCGCCCATGCGCCGCCCAGGTACTTTGCTCTAGTTGCAACTGACCCCACTCAACATCCATACGATCCTGCGCCTGGTTCAAATCCTGCAATTGCGTAAACAAAACCCGACTCTGAAACTTGCTGTAAACAACCGCCAGCGCTGACACCACTACTGTCAAACCCAGCACAGCAACCAAACCCATCTGTCTGGCCCTAAGCGAAACTGCTCGCGGCCGCACTGTCTCAACCATCTAAATCTTCTCTGCCACACGCAACACCGCGCTACGCGCCCGGGGATTCTGCTCAAGCTCGGCCTTTGATGCTCGGATCGCCTTACCCAGCAGACGCATCGTTGGATTAAGCTGGTCAACCGTCACCGGCAGATCCACAGGAAAGTCATCGCCACGGGCCTGGTCACGCATAAACCGCTTCACAATCCGATCTTCCAGCGAATGAAAACTGATCACCGCCAGACGCCCCTCTTGATTCAATATTTCCAGCACCTGCTCCAGACACAGACGCAAATCATCCAGCTCACGATTAATAAAAATCCGTATTCCCTGGAAACTGCGTGTCGCCGGGTGTTTGTCCTGCTCACGCTGGCGCGGCATCACAGCCTTAATGATCGCCGTCAGCTGCGCCGTGGTTTCAATAGGGGCTTCCTGACGCGCCTCAACAATTACCCGCGCCACACGTTTGGAAAAACGCTCCTCGCCATACTCTTTCAGTACCTTGGCAATATCCGTCTCTTTGGCCTCTGCCAGCCATTCGGCTGCTGAAACACCCGCACTGTTATCCATACGCATATCCAGAGGCCCGTTACGCATAAAACTAAAACCACGCTCAGCATCATCCAGCTGCGGTGACGAAACACCCAGATCCAACAGCACACCATCAACCTTGGCCAATAAACCTTGTTCAGCCAGCACCTGCCTCATTTCGGTAAAACTACCGTGATGAATGCTAAAACGGGGCTCAGCCCCGAATTTTTGTTGCGCCTCTGCAATTGCCTGCGGGTCCTTATCCCAACCCAGCAACCGGCCTGCCGGCCCAAGTCGCGTTAGAACCGCAGCGGCATGACCACCACGACCAAAGGTGGCATCTATATAAACGCCATCAGGCTTAATTCGTAATGCCTCCAGACACTCACCCAGTAATACCGGCCGATGACTAAAGTCCACACCCTTGTCGTTCAAAACGACAGATTTTCCAATTCTTCCGGCAACCCACCTTCGGTGGAGATGACGTCCGCCAGCCACTCATCACGACTGCCATTCCAAGTTGCCTCATCCCAGATTTCAAACTTATTCCCCTGCCCCACCAGCACAATGCGCTTCTCCAGGCCGGCATACTCACGCAACACACTCGGCAGTAAAATGCGGCCATTACCATCAAGCTCACACTCGCTGGCATACCCCATCAGCAAACGCTTCAGGCTACGGGCCTTGGTGTTCAGATCCGACAGGCGTGCCAGCTTGCGTTCGAGCTGCTCCCAATCAGCCTCAGGAAAAAGCATCAGACAGCCACCAAAATCAACCGTCAATACCAAACGACCGTCACAAAGCTCTCGCAGGCGCTCACGGTATTTTGCCGGCATCGCCATGCGACCCTTGGCATCAACATTGATTGGGCTTACGCCTTTGAACAACAACCTTCTCCTTTTGGTGTTTTAAGCCATGTGTAACCCACAAGCCACCACTTTCACCCACTTTTTGACACTATAGGCATTTAAAGTGGCCAATGCAAGTAAAAGCAAACACCTAAAATGACATTTCTTTCTTAAATGACAATAACTTAGGTGGCTAGATAACAAAGTGGGAGAACTTACAAAACAGCTCCAAAACAATCAATTTTGGAATCAAAATGTTGATTGCACGACTTAACGTTTTACTTTAAGTTTGAGCCCATCCAGAACTTCAAACGAGGCGAATGTCGACTCTCAACTTTTCGCTTCACACGCGGCCTGCCAATGACCCAATTGCGTTCGAATAATAATTCGGAGCTTAGTCCACCGCCTGAGCATAGAACAGACGAGGCAATATCCTTCTCAAGGATAGGTGCCGGGAAGAGAAAATCAGAGATTTTGTACTGCACGTACCCCCCCCAACTAACAGAATCCACAAATCTGCCACTATAAATTACGCTTACCATTGACTACTGTTTATTTATACAGTATTCTGAGAAAATAGAACAAACAAGGCACACAAAATGTGAAGCAATGCCCACCACCCGAAAGATCATCCACATTGATATGGACTGCTTTTATGCCGCTATTGAGGTTCGGGACAACCCCGAACTGCGCGGCAAGCCAGTTGCCGTGGGAGGCAAGCCCGGTACTCGCGGCGTGCTGTGTACCTGCAATTATGAGGCACGGAAGCTTGGCATCCACTCGGCCATGCCCGCCTCCCACGCAGCTCGGCTTTGTCCTGACCTGATTTTTCTGCCTGTTAACTTCGATAAATACCGCAAGGCCTCTCGGGCTATTCACGATATTTTTGGGAGGTATACGGAGTTTATCGAGCCACTCTCTTTAGATGAAGCCTATTTG
>JAJRWO010000131.1 GCA_024276775.1 Gammaproteobacteria bacterium
CCGCTGTAATACAGCATTTGGCATTCCCAAAAATGGCTTCAACAAAAAGCCCACGGCTGAAACCTTGATCAAATCAGCAAGTACTGGATCATCAAACCACATAGCGATAATATCGCTGAGAAAATAGAAGCTGAGAAAAAATACTACGCCAAGGGCTAGTTGAAAGGTAAATATGACGCGAAAATCCCGAGCAACAACATCTTTAGCCTGGATTAATGCACTGGCCAAGCCTCCACTTAATACCAAGCTAGCGATGCCCGTAAAAATTTGTACCGTAAGGACTCGCCCAAAATCTTCCGGCATTAACAATCGCGCCAGAATAACACCAAAAATAAATTCGAAGGCCTTAGCGCCTAAATTACCACCAAAAACCCATTGAACACCTTTCTTGAAAGCATGACTATCTGACACTAAATTACCCAAAAACGTTGATGACGCCTAAACTTTACGACGGTTGGCAGCAATGGAATCCAATACCCCTAAAAAAACCCCTTTAGCACTATGCTGAAGTCGGAAAAGGTCGATGGACTCAGAGGTCCATAAAAATTTATAACTTTCATCTCCATATCCAAAATCTATATACTCAGTACCCAACGCTATTTCTCTTTCAACCAGTTTAGCAAGGTGAACCAAACCAGGTGAATAGCGTTTAAAGTCAAGGTTGTAGCATGGTTTATACCAAAACAATATATTGTTATGGCGAAACCCAAAATGTAAACTCCTGTACTCCCCTCCAACCTTTGTATAGGTGAAATCAATAATTCCTTCACTAGCAGCTGCTTTTGCTAAACCCTTTATAAAACCTTGCAATACAGAATTGCCAAGCGTCAATTGCCCGGCACGGTTATCCCACTGCTTCTGGTGGAATTCAAATAAAAGGGCCAATGCCTCAGAAACATCACACTGTTCAAAATTACCAAACTCTAACCCACCCTGAGCATCAGCCTGTCGTATCTGTCGTCTGACATTTTTCCTGTGGGAAGACCTTAATGTTGCTAAACAATCATCAAAATCATTAAACCCATCGAGTTTCATCCTGGGTGCAACAGCAAACTTTTCAAATCCCAGGGCCTTTTCGCCAGAAAATCGTATACGCCTCAAATCAAGGCATTCCAAAGGTGCGAACTTTTTTTCTGTCTCTCGCTTGAAGTGACACCAAAAATCATTCCATGTCTCAGGCGACAGCGAGCCCTTGATTTCAATCGGGTCCTGAAAAGTAAACTGATACCAACCACCGGCGGGCATCACAACATAACGTTGTATTTTTAATCGTTTATTTTTTTTAAAAAAAAGCGGGTAAAGCAAGGTGTTATCAACACATGATGCTTTTAGCATAATGGGTTCAAAACCATTTTCTTGACCAATGGTTTCCCCCCATACCTGCACTAAGTGACGATTTGCCCAAACATTACCACTTGTTCGAACAGCACACTCCCAATCGTCGAGCAATTCCTGACTTAAATCACCTTCAAACCATTCAAATGACCACTTCAAATAACTACTCCTTTATTTTTCTAAGTAAACGTCGAAGAGACTTGGAACGGGGATTTACTTTTAAACCTTCTTCTATAGCTGCAATTGCCTGTGGTGTTTGCCCTAAACTTATCAGTACCTTTGCCTTGCTGCGATAAGCTTTCATATAATCTGGTTTAATTGAAATAACCCGATTATATTCAGAAATTGCTTCACCGGACCTTTTAAGGAGGTGTAATGTATCCCCTTTTAAAAGATGAGCTTCAGCTTCTAGTGGAAACCCTTTTACCAGAGCAGAAATAATATAATCAAATTGCCCTAATGCTTTTTTCAAACATGCGTTCTTCTCTTTTTTATTAACTTCACGTTTTGCACAATGAAAATATTTCAACGCCCGGCAATAATGATGTAAATGAACATAAGTTGGCCCCATTATATTTTGCCAATGGCTAACTTTAGGGTTTGTTTTATCAGTTCCCAATCGTGTTCTCACGGCGCAATATTCAGGTAAAACTCGCAAATCAGCATCGGTCACAACCATTCCAGCTAACGCATATTTAGGACTAAAAACCGGCAACATCACTATTACTATGAAGACAAGCTTTGCAAGCAGCCTCCAAACATAGCGACTCGTTTCACGTTGAGAAATCAAATTTAAAGCATCCACATGTTTACCTCATAAACCTATCGTTTTTTTTGAAGTTTGATCCCAGCCAAGCTCTTTTCTAACTCGGCGCAAACCATCTTCACCCAATCGATCCCGAACACGCTCATTCGATAATAAGGCGCTAATGCTACCAGATATTTCAGGCAAATCACTGCCGTCAACCAGAACACCTGTCACGCCGTCTTTTATCGCTGATCCTGCGCCCCCATCTTTGCCACCAATCACTGCTTTTTCACAAGCACCGGCCTCAATAAACACCATGCCAAAGCCTTCAGTATCACCGTCAATATCCCGGTTAGGCATAACAAACAGATCACAAGCATTATACCAACGAGGCAGATCTTCTGCCGACACATGACCAAGCATATGCACTCGCTGTGCGACATTGTTCTCCACCGCCAGGCTTCTCAAATACTCTTCATCCTCGCCTATACCAATAATGACATATTGTACATCTTGGCCTTGCTCCAGAAGTAACGGCAAAGTACGAATCACCTGATCGAAACCCTTGCGCCGACTCAGACGGCCAACCGACAAAACCAATTGCTGACCCGGTTCAAGGCCGATATAACGTTTTAAGTCCTCGCATGCTAATCCTGGCTGGAAACGATTAAGGTCAACACCTGGGTGTATCAGTACTATATTATCTTCTAAAACCCCCAGTTTAAGCAGCTCGTTGCGAGTAAAGTCACTATTGGCCACTACCTTATCCGCACGCCGATAGGCGAACACCATCGCCTTGAATTTACCTGACTGACGCCAGGTGGTGATCTCTTCACCGTGGGCATAAATGATAATACGCTTACCGCTAAGACGGGCGACCAGCCAGCCCACCAGGCCTTCTGGCAATACTCGACCAGCATGAATGGCATCAATTTTATGGTTTATCACCAGGCCAAGGCATTTGAAAAAAAACTTGGCGTACATCCCCAGCGATTCCGGTTTGAGCCACCAGTGTCGCTTTAAAGACAGCCGGTGCACGGTATTGGAATGACTCGCATCGTACTCCTTGCCACCTGGCACATCGGCCGTAACGATATGAATTTCCTTGCCACCAATGCGCCGATAAACTTCATCGAACCAGACGGCTGTGCCGCCTTTGGTGGGCAAAAATAGTTCAGTAATGATCAAATAGCGGTGTTTTTGCTCAGTCATCAAACTAACCTTTTATTATTGAGGCCACATCACGCAGGCTGGCCAACCCGGGGCGTTCTTTAAGCCGTGGCAACATTGCGCGAACCGCTTCAAGTTTCCTGCCAGCCTTGAGTAGCGCATAAGCAAGATCAAGGCGCGCATGACGAATACAGCCATCCAAGCCATCACAAATAACCCCGGATGCCGAAGCTAAGCTGGATCGTAGCGGCAGTAAAGCCTGCAAGGTTTGTTGCTGCGCTCGCAATGGGTCTGAACGTGTGGCACCACCCTGATGAATAACATAGGCCGCCATCGGCCTGCAAACCACACCCACCTGCTGGCTGCGAGCACAAAGGCGAATCAATAAATTAACATCTTCACAGACCTTTACACCAACGGGGTAACCGCCCAGTTCGATAAACGTTTGGCGCGGTATCGCCAGGGTATGGGTATCGCCGAAATGGCTTTCGACAAAACTACCCAACAATACTCCGCTCATAATAGTATCCTTGGCACCCGCGGCCTGTTGCAACAACTGCCGGCCTGCCTCGGTGCTCTCCATCGAGCGACGAATCAGGCTTCCACCGGGGTGAACATAATCAAAATCACCTGTCATAAAATCAAGCCTGGGTTGGCGTTGTAGTAACTCTGCCTGCCATTTTAAACGATCGGGATAGTAATAATCATCGGCATCAAGAAAAGCCAGCCAACCACCAGTGGCCACATCAACCCCAGCATTTCGTGCTGCGGCTACACCCACGTTTTGCTGATCAATATAGCGAACGGCCTCACCAAACTGTTTAATTTGTTCTCCTGTGCTATCCGTTGAGCCATCGTCGATCACAATAATTTCATGGGCGGGGTAGCTTTGGTCCAGCACGGACTGAATTGCAGTCGCAATGGTTTTTTCGCCATTATAAACAGCGATGATGACAGTAAACGCTGGAACTTGCACTATTTCACCACCTTCAAATCAGGTTTCATCTCTTTACAACATTCCTTCTAAAAATCAAAATAGATGAACTTTTGTGTTCCGCCACCCATCACAACCAGCGTCAACACCAACGTTGCATAAACCCCACCCCTAATGGGAAAGGGTACTCGCCACCACCAACCAATGCCAACACGCTGAAGCACGCCTACTAGCCAAGGCTCCAAGTAGACCACCGCCAGCCCCAGAGCAATATAGAGTTGTTCATACAGGCGGATATTAGCAATATCACCCACCACATCCGCATGCCCGATCATGGCCATCACTATGAGCCAGGCACTGCTAAAATCCGGGGCACGAAAAAACACCCAGGTAAAATTAACCAGTACAAATGTCACCGGCAGACCCAGCCAGGAGAGAATTATTCCCGTTTTAGCCTCAGACCTGACGCCAATCCAATGATAAAAAATCAATAGCCAACGGTGTCCCACCAAATACATGCCATGAAGAAAACCCCAGAACATAAAATTCCAACCGGCACCATGCCACAGCCCCCCCAGTAACATGGTGACCAAGAGATTTTGGTAGGTGCGTATGGACGACACCCTTGAACCTCCCATGGGAAAATAGAGGTAATCCCGCAACCACTGTGACAGGGTGATGTGCCAACGCTGCCAAAATTCGGAGAAATTACGACTGATATATGGGTAGATAAAATTTCTCGGCAGCTTAATCCCAAATATTCTGGCTAGGCCAATGGCCATTTCGCTGTAGCCAGAAAAATCAAAATATATTTGCAGGGCAAACGCTGTCGTCGCCAACCATGCCAACCAGAAATCAAGTTGCCCCGGCTGCGCATATAAATCATCAACAATGATGGCCAGATTATCGGCCAGCAAAATCTTTTTACATAAACCACCAATAAAAATCACCATGCCAATGCGAAAATCCAACCATTGAATCGGCTTCAAATGATTGAGCTGTTCAACAAGTTCGTGGGTACGAACAATTGGCCCAGCAATCAACTGGGGGAAAAACGAGACATAGAGGCACCACTTCATATACGTGATGTCGGTTTTCCAGTCACCACGATAGACATCAATCAAGGCACTTAACATCTGAAAGGTAAAAAAACTGATTCCCAGCGGCAATACCCACTGCGCCCAGGTGGGCACCGTGGTATCTACCCCCACACCCACCGCGCCCAGAAACCAAAGCCCCGTACCAATAAGAAGACCAAGATACTTATAAAAGACCAGCACACCAAGGTCGAACACGATCGCGGCGACCAATACTGGTAAAGATTTGTTTTTTAATAAATATTTGTAAACAAAATAATTTGCCGTTAACGAAGCAAACAGCAACAGCAAATACTCTACCTTCCAGGAAGCATAGAAAATAATACTGCCAACCAGCAACACCGCGGCCCGCTGCCGATGGGTATTGACCATGGCATACAGTGATAATAGAGCAACAAAAAAGACCAGAAATGTAGAGCTACTGAATATCACCTTAATTCACCATTGTCGGCCATATTTTCCCTAACTCAGTTGACAGCAATAGAGAATAACGTGCAGCACCCACATCATTTAAATGCCCGGCATTAGCAAATTCACGCGGATTTTTTTTCTTGCCAACATCAAAAGCCAACCAAGGAACGTTGTGCTCTTCCAGCTTTTTCCTTATTTCCAAATAAGGTTGGGCCGATGGCTGATCATCACCCAAAAATAAAACTTCACGGGTCAGTAATGGTGGAAACAACACCGCAACCTCAACCTGACGCCGTTGCAGCAAATCAAGTAAGTCCCAGAAATATTTCTCTACCACCGAGTCAGGTGGATTCTGTGAACCCGCCTCCTGGCGCATCAGCTGCTCGATATTCTGAAACTCGCCCGCCGCTGCCGCACGATAGCCATGATTTTTTTTCACAGCTCCGCCCCAGGCCTCCACATCCGCGACACTAGCCTCCAGAAAACGAACCGCCTTGGCGGGTTCCTTTAATTGTTTTAGATTATCGGCGTAACCCCATAACCTTATGACCGAGCCAAGCAGATCAAGATACTCGCCATTGCGCCACATTGCCGTTCGATCAGCAAAAAAAACAGAATACGCAAGCGAGTCATCATCCTGAAACAAACTTTCGTCCAAACCCAAAACCACTTTTTTGATGCCCTGTTCGCCAAGCAGACCCTGCTTATCAAGGCGTGCAAACATACCGTACATGATGCGTGCGTTGGCACCTGGAATTCCCAAATTCAACACATGCTCACCCGGCAAGGCCTTCTCTACCACCGCGGGGTTAAAGCCATTATCGATGCGGCTATTGCCTGCAATCACGATTGAGGGGATGCGAGTCTCGGCATATATCAATTTTTCCATCGCTCGGCCACTGGCAAAAACAGAGCGATATTGATTCAAGAAGGTATCGCTATGAAACAAGCTTTCA
>JAJRWO010000132.1 GCA_024276775.1 Gammaproteobacteria bacterium
CCCGGAAATTAGCCAGCGTTTTGTCGCGTTTCTGCAGCAACAGGCTGTTACTGCAAAAACACTCTATATTCTCGGCGATCTGTTTGATGTCTGGATTGGTGATGATGCACCGCAGCCCGAGCACCAAGCGGCCGTCAAGGCACTGAAACAACTGACGGACTCAGGCATACCTGTCTATGTCATGCACGGCAATCGCGATTTTTTGCTGGGCCAGGGATTTGAAGAAATAACGGGGTGTCAGCTAATCAACGATCCATTACGGATTGATCTGTACGGCACCGCCACCCTGTTGATGCACGGTGATAGCCTCTGTACCGATGACAATGACTACATGCAAATGCGTCAACAACTGCGTAGCGGCCAGTGGCAACAACAATTCCTCGCTGCCAGCACCGAGCAACGGATGCAGATTGCTCGTCAATATCGTGATGAGAGCCATAACCGCAACCAAAACAAGTCATTGCAAATCATGGATGTGAATGCTGACGCGGTGGCGGCAACGATGAACCAGTACGGCGTAAAACAATTGATTCACGGCCACACCCATCGCCCAGCAGTGCATCACCTGAATATCGGCAACCAAACAGGACAGCGTATCGTGCTGGGGGACTGGTACTCACAAAACAGCCGCTTACACTGCGATGAACAAGGCTGCCGACTCAGCAACCTCGAATAGCCCTAACGTTTAGCCCCCAGCGCCTTCGATCGCGCCAAATTTGCTTCCGCATCTCGGCTGGCCTGCGAAACATTCCAGCCATTATTCAACTCAGGCCAACCTTGCATATGACGCTTAGCCAGTTCAGCCAAGGCAGTGATGTGATCAGGTCTGTCATTCAGTGCGGGAATATAATTAAACAATTCACCACCCGCCTTAAAAAAGATATCACGATTTTCCATCGCAATCTCCTCTAGCGTTTCAAGGCAATCGGCAGAAAAGGCCGGACAAACAATCGCCACCTTCTTGACCCCATCTTTGGATAGTTTTTCCAATACCTTGTCAGTGTAGGGCTTGAGCCACTCCTGCTTGCCAAAACGCGATTGAAAACTCACCATCCATTGTTCATCACTCAAACCTAGGCACTCAGCCGTTAACCGCGCCGTCTTCTGGCACTCGCAAAAATAGGGGTCACCTTGCTGCAAATTACGCTTGGGCATGCCATGAAATGAGAAGATCAATTTTTGTGGCAAGCCTTCAGCTTTAAAATTTTCATCAATGCTATTGGCCAACGCACGAATAAAACCAGAGTCATCGTGATAATGATTGACATAGCGCATCTCCGGCAACAAGCGCCAGCACCTTAGCTCATCTGCCACCGCATCAAAAACGCTTGCCGTCGTGGTGGCTGAATATTGTGGGTACAGCGGGAACACCAGAATACGCTGGGCATTGGCCTGTTGCAGTTTTTTCAAGCCACTGGCAATCGAAGGATTACCATAGCGCATCGCCATTTCCACTTTTATCGGCCCAGGGATATTCACTTCCAGAGCTTTTTGCAGGGCGTCGGTCTGGCGTTGAGTAATGGCTGTCAGCGGTGAACCCGCCTCAGTCCAGATGGATTGATAAGCATGAGCTGATTTTTTGGGCCGGGTACGCAAAACAATGCCATGCAAAATCAGCCACCACAACGGCCGCGGCATCTCAATCACACGAGGGTCCCACAAAAATTCTGCCAGGTAGCGACGCACTGCCGCAGAAGTGGGGGCGTCCGGCGAGCCAAGATTGCACAACAAAACACCCGTACAAGGCATCTGCTTATGACCGTAATTTTTTATTCCACGAAAGCGACTCATCACCCACCCAATAACCTTTACCCACCCAGCTCAGCTCTGATTTTACACCAGACTGAATAGTCATTCATTTTTAAAGTGTTTTACAACAGGGAGGGATAGTATACCGAAGTCATCACAGTGGTGCAGCAACAATGAAGCCAACACAAAGATTGATATTTTAGGTTCAGAATTTCTATTCATCAATATATACGGTGCATTGATCGACGCCACCAACACCAACAAACGCCTTGGACTCAGCAGGCAGGTCAAGCATCATCACCTTAAGCAACTTTGCCTTATCAAACGGCTTTGCCAAACATACTTCAGCACCCGCCTTAATAATACTGGCTTCATTTTCAGGTGTGTAATAACCGGTCATCGCAATAACCCGAATATTTTTGGTATTTTTATCGCCTTTCAATTGCCGGCAGACCGAAAAACCATCCATACCCGGCATCTTTAAATCCAACAGCACAATGGCCGGATTAAATTGCAGCACCTTGCGGCCAGCATCAAAGCCATCGTGAGCAGTTTCTATCTCCAGGGATTGGCTGGCGAGAAGGTCAACCAGATAACGGGCAAAGGAACGATTATCATCTACCACTAAAACCCGTAGAGGGCCATCCGATGACAATTCCATGCCACGTTGACGAGCAAACGCTTCAACATCTTTGCGTGAAAAACGGCGGTGACCGCCTGCGGTGGTAGTGGCTTTAATCCAGCCTTTTTGGGCCCATTGACGAATAGTTACGGGAGAGACCCTGAGCAGCTCAGCCACCTCGTTGGGGGTCATGTAGGCACGAATATGGCTATTCCGATTCAAAGTACTCTCCCGTAACAACAATAATAGAACATCCATTTAATCGATTCAAGCGTTTTAATCGATTTTTTTATAAAGCATCCAAAAAAAGAATAATTCAATGCCATTTCTGACACCATGAAGTGCCTGAAATATTGAAAGACAATAGTCAATTTGCACATCCGCTGATTAACGCTGTCATTAATATTCACAAGGTGCTTGACCCTTGTTTGTGAAGCCTGCCAATCGCTACAACTCAATAACAATGTCAGGCTAAAATTGCTACCGAAAAAACCAATTTAGTCTTGTCGACGAGTAAAACGAATAATCTTGCGACGGGCTCGCTTGTCCGGGCGCTTAACCAATCCTCCAGCAGCATTTGCCAACAAACGACGTTGTTCACCCTGAACCTCACGCTTGGACTGACTGGCCTCGGTTTCCCTATATAAAGTTTGGGCCACAGTGGCAGGCCCACGCCGATCAGACAACACCAACACCTGGACAATAAACTCAACCACGCCCTTCTGAATACGTAGCTCATCATTCAATTTGAGACAACGTGAAGGTTTGACCCGAGTGCCATTCAAGTGAATATGGCCGCCGTTAATGGCATCCGATGCCAGGCTGCGGGTTTTGAAAAAACGGGCCGCCCATAACCACTTGTCGAGACGAAGTTTGGCAGAATCAGAATTTTGCTTGGTGTTGGACATTAGAAAATAGGGCCGGCCCAATATGATGATACAAGACCGACCCTGACAGCTTATTTACCCGACAGACTGAGCATTAGCTCATTCAGACGGCTCACAAAACTGGCCGGATCCTCCAACTGACCGCCTT
Organism: Gammaproteobacteria bacterium; assembly: GCA_024276775.1. GTDB lineage: Bacteria > Pseudomonadota > Gammaproteobacteria > Tenderiales > Tenderiaceae > Tenderia. The sequence continues at coordinate 3,407 of JAJRWO010000132.1, forward strand.
CACTTAGCATGGCCTGATCCAGCAACACATGTGCCCAGTCACTAAAGCGCTGTTCATTCGCTTCACCTTCCACTTGTTGCACTAACGGGTGTTCAGCGTTGATCTCCAGCGTCGGCAACATCGTCGGAACTTCATGCCCCGCCTGTTTGAGAATCTTCTGCATACTCAAAGCCATGTCCTGGTCTTCTACCACCAGACAGGAAGGTGAACGTGTCAGACGATGACTGATACGCACCTCTTTTACCTTATCACCCAAGGCCGTCTGCATGCGTTCAAGCAAATCTTTATGCGCCTCCTGAGATTTTTTGGCTTTTTCCTTCTCCTGCTCATCTTCCAACGCACCTAGGTCCAAATCACCCTTGGCAATAGACTGAAATGACTTGCCGTCATAATCCTGCATAAAGGACATCATCCACTCATCGACGCGATCACCCATCAGCAGCACTTCGATCTCTTTTTTGTGGAACACTTCAAGATGCGGGCTGTTATTGGCCGCAGCAAAGCTGTCAGCGGTAATATAATAAATTTTATCTTGCCCTTCCTTCATGCGACTGATGTAATTATCCAGCGATACTATCTGTTTATCGCCCTCGCCCTGGGTCGAGGCAAACCGCATCAGTTTGGCGATGCGCTCTTTGTTGGCCATATCTTCCGCCGGGCCCTCTTTGATAACCGCGCCAAACTGGCTCCAGAATTCCTGATACTGTTCCGGCTCGTTTTTGGCGATACCTTCCAGCAGCCCCAATACTTTCTTCACTGAGGCACCACGAATACTGTCGATCTGTTTGTTGCGTTGCAAAATTTCACGCGAAACGTTCAATGGCAGGTCATCAGAATCAACCACACCGCGAATAAAACGCAGATAAGTCGGCATCAACTGCTCGGCATCATCCATGATGAAGACACGACGAACGTAGAGCTTCACCCCTTGACGCTTTTCTCTATCCCAGAGATCAAATGGAGCACGCTTGGGCACATAAAATAAGGTTGTGTAGCAGCTATTGCCTTCAACCTTGCTGTGAATATGGGCTAATGGATCTTCAAAGTCATGGGCAACGTGTTTGTAAAATTCGTTGTACTCTTCGTCATTAATCTCATTCTTGGGGCGCGCCCACAGGGCAGAGGCCTTATTAATGACTTCAAATTCAGGTTCAGCCTGAGGTTCATCTTCACCTTCTGCCACAGGCGGCTGCTCAGCCTTCATCTCAATCGGCAAGTTGATGTGGTCAGAGTATTTGGTAATGATGTGGCGCAACCGGTAAGCATCGGCAAATTCCACTGCATCTTCACGCAGGTGCATCACAACCTCGGTACCACGCCCGGCTTTCTCAACCGTCTCAAGAGTGTAGTCACCCTCACCGGCCGACTCCCAGCAAACACCCTGTTCAGCGCCCAAACCCGCGCGTCGGGTGGTCAATGTCACCTTATCAGCGACAATAAAAGCGGAGTAAAAGCCGACCCCGAACTGCCCAATCATCTGTGCATCCTTGGCCTGCTCACCCGTCAGCGACTCAAAAAACTGCTTGGTGCCCGATTTGGCGATGGTACCGATATTGTCAGTCACCTCAGCGCGGCTCATTCCAATACCATTATCGCGAATGGTCAGCGTCTTGGCCTCTTTATCAAATTCAATCTGAATTTTCAGTTCAGCACCATCTTCCATCAACGCATCATCGGTCAGGGCTTCAAAGCGCAGCTTATCGCAGGCATCAGAAGCATTGGAGACCAACTCCCTCAGAAATATTTCTTTATTGGAATACAGCGAATGAATCATCAGCTTGAGCAGCTGACTGACCTCGGTTTGAAAGCCAAGCGTTTCTTTATGCGCGTCTATGGACATTGTCATTCATACTCCCTCTACATAAAATTTGATATCGAAGGCATAATGGGGGTCCGCCAGGTTGATTTCAACCCTCATAAAATCGACAACAAAGCAGGCTTATAAGATGGATATTAAAACCGTTGCCACCATCCCTTACAACGATCAGCGCCCTGGCACCTCAGGACTGCGTAAAAAAACTCGCGTCTTTCTGGAAAAACCCCATTATTTAGAGAATTTCGTCCAGTCCACCTTTGATAGCCTGGAAGGCTTTCAAGGCAAGACGCTGGTGATCGGTGGTGATGGCCGCTATGGCAACAAAGAAGCCACCCAAACCATTGTCCGGCTGGCTATCGCCAATGGTTTTGGCCGCATATTGATTGGCCAATATGGCCTGTTGTCGACACCCGCAGCCTCTTGTGTCATCCGTAAATACAAGGCCTTCGGTGGTTTCATTCTCTCCGCCAGCCACAACCCCGCTGGCATCGATGAAGACTTCGGCATCAAATACAACGCCGGCAATGGCGGCCCAGCACCGGAAAAAATCACCGAAGCCATCTACGAACATACTCTGACGATCAACCGTTACCTTAGCTGTAACTCAGAAGATATTCGCCTGGAAAAGGTCGGCATTACCAATATTGCTGATACCGAAGTGGTCGTGATCAACCCTATCGTCGACTACGCACAATTGATGCAAGAAATATTCGATTTCGATGCCATCCGCACGCTATTCAAATCTGGTTTTCGCATGTGTTTCGATGGCATGCACGCCATCACCGGCCCTTATGCCCAGGAAATCCTGGAAAAGACGCTGGGCGCACCTGCGGGCACAGTCATCAACCACATCCCGCGCGACGATTTTGGCGGCGGCCATCCTGATCCCAACCTGACCTATGCCAAGAAGCTGGTCAGTATCATGTTTGGCCCCACCCCGCCGGAATTTGGTGCTGCCTCAGATGGTGACGGCGATCGCAATATGATTCTCGGCAGCAATTTTTTTGTCACCCCCAGCGACAGCTTGGCGATTCTGGCCGCCAATGCCACCCTGGTGCCGGGTTACAAAGATGGCTTGGCCGGTGTTGCCCGCTCCATACCCACCAGTGCTGCGGTAGATCAAGTGGCCAAAGCGCTTAACATCCCTTGTTTTGAAACACCCACCGGCTGGAAGTTCTTTGGTAATTTGATGGATGCAGGCAAAATCACACTTTGCGGCGAAGAAAGTTTTGGCACCGGGTCAGACCATGTGCGTGAAAAGGACGGCCTCTGGGCAGTGCTGTTCTGGCTCAACATCCTCGCCGCACGTAAAGAGTCGGTTGAAACCATCGTCACCGATCATTGGAAAAAATTTGGCCGCAACGTCTACACTCGCCATGATTTTGAAGGAATCAATAAAGGCCGCGCCGAGGATATGATGAACAATTTACGTCACCGCCTACACACTCTGCCTAAACGAGCCGTTGGCGCAATGCACATCAGTTTTAGTGATGACTTCAGTTATACCGACCCCGTTGACGGCTCCAGGTCATCCGGCCAAGGCATCCGCATTCAATTCAATGATGGCAGCCGCATCATCTTCCGGCTCTCCGGCACCGGCACCGAAGGAGCAACACTGCGTGTTTATATTGAACGTTTTGAAGCCAACCAGAGCAAACACAGCATTGAGACTCAAGAGGCACTGAGTGACTTAATCGCCTTTGCCCACAGCATTGCCGATATTCAAAAGTTTACTGGTCGCAGCAAACCCACGGTTATTACCTAGATCCTGTCAGTGATCGTCTTTGATAGTGAGTTATGAACCCTCTCCAAGCTGTTCAAGCGCACGCAGTTCTGCCTCACTAAAACCGGCCTTAATGCGTGCGTCGTAATGAAACGGGCCGCGCAATTTACCGGCAAAATACTGACCGATCAAATCAAGAAAGGTCTGCTCCATATTCAGGCCACGCTGATCACAAAAATATTTAAACCAACGTGAACCAATCTCTACATGACCAATTTCATCGCGCAGAATAATCTCCAGCACCGCAACCGACTCATCATCACCCACATTTTTAAGCCGCTTCATCATCCCCGGCGTCACATCCAGGCCGCGCGCTTCCAGCACCCTGGGCACCAGCGCCATCCTCACCATGGGGTCAAAGGCTGTTCTTTGTGCCATATCCCACAGGCCACTATGCGCCGGAAAATCACCATAGTCATGGCCCATATCATTGAGACGCTGGCGCAGCAACTGAAAGTGATAGGCTTCTTCATCCGCCACCCGTACCCAGTCGGAATAAAACTGACGCGGCATATCACGAAAACGGTAAACCGCATCCCAGGCCAGATTGATAGCGTTAAATTCAATATGGGTAATAGCATGCAACATCGCAGCACGGCCAGCCTCGCTACCCAGCCCCCGCCTGGGCACATCACCCGGCAGCACCAATGCTGGTTTGTCTGGATGACCTGGCTCAGCGATAGCCGTTGGCTCAACAGATGATTCAAGCAAAAGCTGCCCATCGCGCCAAGCCTGGGCATGTTGTTGAGTCAGGCAAAGTTTGTTTTTGATCGAGCAGGCAGCAAGGCATTGTTCGGCGGCAGTAAAAAGAGATTTTATTGACATCAATTATATCTTTATAAACTTTGTGCTTACCATTCTTCAGCTAACAGAAATGAACTCATATTTTATCCGTTTAAAACCTTGAACCATTTTTTTACACTAAAAAATCAAATGCTTATAAAGAATAACTTCCCAGAATAAAAATAAATAAAGGAATACTTGATTATAGATTTATGTGCCTCGAACATTCGCCCTCGAAGGAGAGTATCCATATAGCATAAAAAAGGTTAGTCTAGCAACCAACATACATAAAAAGAAGGAGGTTTCTTAATGAGAAAAGCAATAACCGCACTGTCACTCGCAACAACACTGTTTATTCCAGGCATCAGTTATGCCGACGAGCTTAGTTATGACTATGCCGAAGTTCAGTATTACCACCAAAGCCCGGCCCCCCCTATGGGCCATCTAACAGGCTATAGTCTTTTTCTTTATAAATCAGTATTTAACAATATTTATCTGCTCTTCAATTATCATTCTGGCAATGCTAAAAACCCCTTAGGAGATCTTGATGCCAGCGGTTTTGCCCTTGGCGCAGGCTATCACACCCCAATTAACAACAAGCTGGATGTATTTACTGAATTTTCTGGCCTAAAAAGTGATGCTAAACGTGCCGGAATCTCTATTGATGCGAAAGCATTGAATATTGGCGTAGGGCTGCGCAGCAAACTAACAAGCAAAATCGAAGGCGCCATATTGATTGACTACACCGATATAAACTTCAAAGACAGTCGACTTAAAGATCGTACTGATAGCAGTATTAATATAAAAATCGCCTATGAAATCAGCCAAAGCATGCAAATAACGGGTGGCGCTGACTTTGAAGACAAGGAGACGTTAACTGTTGGCATGAGATTTAACTTCTAAGGAATGAAAATTATATATTTAAATCCAACATCCGTTGCAACGCCAATCTGGCCTGCCCAGCAATTTGTTCCGGTACCTGCACCTGGTTCACCACCTTACCCTTCACCAGGTTTTCCAGCGTCCATAACAAATGCTGTGAGTCAATCCGAAACATGGTCGAACACATGCAGATGGTGGGCGACATGAAGTGCACGTAGGTACCACGATCACGGTTTTGTTCGGCCAGTCGTTTGACCAAATTCAATTCGGTTCCCACCAACCAACGAGAACCATCGGGGGAGTCTTTAATGACATTAATAATATATTCAGTCGAACCAACATAGTCGGACTTCTGACACACTTCAAATGATGATTCCGGATGTGAAACAACTTTGCCTTCAGGAAATTTGGCACGGAAAGCATCAATATGATCGGGTTTGAACATCTGATGCACAGAACAAAATCCCTTCCACAGGATCATTTTGGCATTTTTAATCTGTTTTTCTGTCAAACCACCCATGAGTTGGTCAAAATCCCATACCACCATTTCTTCCAGCGGGATGCCCGTCTTGTAAGCAGTGTTGCGACCCAAATGCTGGTCGGGGAAAAACAGAATTTTTTCACGCTGCTTGAAAGACCATTCAAGCACATGCTTGGCATTGGTTGAAGTACAAACAATACCGCCATGCTCACCACAAAATGATTTCAAATCAGCCGCGGAATTAATGTAGGTCACCGGGGTAACGCATTCGTCAGGATCAATCACCTCACTTAACTCACGCCAGGCACGTTCAACCTTGGCCAGATTGGCCATGTCAGCCATGGAACAACCGGCGGCTAAATCAGGCAGAATGGCGATTTGATCCGGGCGCGATAAAATATCGGCCACTTCAGCCATAAAATGCACACCACAAAAAACGATGTATTCTGCTTTTGATGCCGCAGCAACACGCGACAGCTTAAGTGAGTCACCCACCACATCGGCGTGCACAAACACTTCTTCACGCTGGTAGTGATGACCCAGGATCAACAGGCGATCACCCAAGGCTGCTTTCGCGGCCTGGATAAGTGCCTGACAATCGTCATCACTGATTTCTGAAAACTGCTGAATAGCTATCGTTGCTGTCATCGTCCACTAACCTAAGGTAGGGTGGGCACGCCTTTTGTGCCCACGCGCAATATTAAAACAGAATGGGCATAAAAAAGATCTGCCCACTCTATCGTTATTCCGCTTCTTTTTCTTTATTGGCCGGCTGACGCTGACGCAAACCTAGCTCACGCAGATGAGCGGTTCCAATGTCAGTCGGCGCTGATGTCAGCGGACAACCCGCCGTCTGAGTTTTGGGGAATGCCATCACTTCACGGATCGACTCGGCACCCGTCATCAGCATCACCAAACGATCAAGACCAAAGGCAACACCACCATGTGGCGGACAACCAAAGGCCAGCGCATCGAGCAGAAAACCAAACTTGTCTTTGGCTTCGGCTGCATCAATGCCCAGCAGCTTGAGCACTTCTTTTTGCATTTCCGGGTCGTGAATACGGATAGAACCACCGCCGACTTCGGTGCCGTTCAACACCAGGTCATAAGCGCGTGACAGGGCCGCTTCCGGATCAGCAGCCACCTGCTCAACCGTGCCCGTTGGCGCGGTAAAAGGATGATGCAGCGCCTGATAACGATTTTCTTTTTCGTCGAATTCAAACATGGGGAAATCCACAATCCAGAGTGGTTTCCAACCACGTTCACACAGGCCACGGTCATGGCCAACCTTAACCCGCAGTGCGCCAAGCGATTCATTCACAACCTTGGCCTTATCAGCACCGAAAAACACCAGATCGCCGTCTTCTGCCCCGACGCGTTTCATGATGCCTTCAATGACGTCATCAGGCAGAAATTTCAGGATAGGTGACTGCAAGCCTTCGCGACCCTTGGCCAACTCGTTGACCTTGATGTAGGCTAAACCCCGCGCACCATAGATACCAACAAGTTGGGTGTAGTCGTCGATTTCTTTGCGGCTCAGCTCACAGCCTTTAGGCAAGCGCATGGCGGCAATGCGCCCCTTGGGGTCATTAGCTGGGCCTGAAAAGACCTTGAACTCTACCTCTTTCATCAGGTCAGTGATGCTGACCAGTTCCAGTGGGATACGCAGATCAGGTTTGTCAGAACCAAAACGCTCAATCGCTTCGGCATAAGTCATCCGCGGAAATTTATGTGGCAACGGCACCTCCAGCACATGGGTAAAGATGTCGCGAAACATATCTTCCATCAGATGCGTGATCTGATCCTCAGACATAAACGAGGCTTCAATATCGAGTTGGGTAAACTCTGGCTGACGGTCAGCACGCAGATCTTCATCACGAAAACAACGCGCGACTTGGTAATAACGATCAAAACCACTCACCATCAGCAACTGTTTGAATAACTGTGGCGATTGTGGCAAAGCGAAAAATTTGCCTTCATGGGTACGACTAGGCACCACGTAGTCACGCGCCCCTTCGGGGGTGGCCTTGGTCAGGAACGGTGTTTCAATTTCGAGAAAACCGCGATCATCGAGAAAATTACGCAGGTGGCGGGTAACCTGGCCACGGATGCGCATGCGTTGCTGCATCTCGGGACGACGCAGATCGAGGTAACGATATTTCAAACGCACTTCTTCAGAAGCATCGGTATCATCTTCAATCTGAAACGGTGGTGGCTCGGAACGGTTGAGAATTTCAATATCAGTCCCAAAAATCTCGATCTTGCCGGTGTTCATATTGGGATTAATTGTGCCGTCAGGGCGGGCACGCACCTTGCCTTTACAGCGCAGAACGAATTCGTTACGCACACGCTCAGCGATTGCAAAGTTAGCGGGGCTATCAGGATCAAAAACCACCTGGACAATCCCATCACGGTCACGCAGGTCAATAAAAATGACACCGCCATGATCACGACGACGATGCACCCAACCACACACTTCTACTTCCTGATCCACAAGGGTCTCAGTCACTTGTCCACAATAGTGGCTACGCATTGTTCTATTCCTTAGTTTATATTTTTTAATATATCATGCGATCCGGTCGCAAAAGGCAGGCGCTTTTACGACGGACAGGCGGACTTATTCCAGTACTGGGCAACCGCCACAAGATGATGTGGCAGCAGCACCTGTGGATGGACAAACCGGTGCAGCACTTTTCGATTTCATCTGAAAGCTGCCTACAGACATCAGTTTGGTCAATTTTTGCTCGTAACACTGGGGACAGTCGCTCAACAGTGGGTCACCCATTTTCTGTATGACCTCCAGCCGATGACCACA
>JAJRWO010000012.1 GCA_024276775.1 Gammaproteobacteria bacterium
CACTGACTCAGGGCGGTGGCCGTCACGGCAGCCAGGATGACCGGGATAAACCCGGCCAAGGCGTATTCCATCAATACCACCTCCATGGAAAAAATAACCCCCGCCAGTGGTGTGTTAAATGAGGCGGCAATGGCGGCGGCTACACCGCAGGCCACCAGGGTGCGATTACTATTATTGGGCAGGTGTAACCATTGGCCAATGCGGCTGCCGCAGGTGGCACCCAAGTGGGTAGCCGGGCCTTCGCGGCCAACAGAATGGCCAAAGATGATGGCGATAGCAGCACCGAGAAACTGCATCACCGCATTGCCACTGGGCAAATTGGCCTGATGATAGGCCAGCCGTTCCATGGTATGGACAATGCCGACACTGCGGTATTTTTTGTCCACAGCGTTAAACAGCAGGCCAATGAGCAACCCGCCCAGGATTGGCAGCAACAAACGCCAGTACCAGCTTAAGCCCTCATAGTTTTCCGGGTCATCGAGAAAGCTCAGCTGCACCCACTCCACCAACAGGCGGAAGGCGATAATCACCAGCCCCGATAGCAAGCCCACCAGCACGCTAACGGCCGCCAGATGGCCCAGTTTATCCATCATCGCCATGCGCATATGAAAGCGTAGCCGCCGTTCCGTGGGGGTTCGTTGTTGTCTCATTTAATGTGATTTTGTTATGGATTAATAGACTTGTCGGCCCCACAATCGCTGTCCTTAAGTCTTTGTTTGACTTAACAGCTTTTTTAGATTGTGGCAGCATAGGCGAATGGATGAATTTTTAAGTGAATGGGGCTTGTGGGGACTGTTTGTCAGCGCCTTTATTTCCTCGACCCTGTTACCCGGTGGCTCCGAGGTGCTGCTATTGACCTTGGCAGTGAATGAAATCCACGCGGATGGCGCCTTACTAATGGTCGCAACGATGGGGAATAGCCTGGGAGGCATGACGTCCTGGTTGATTGGCTGGTGGCTGGCGCAGCGTTATCCACCAGAAAACTTATTGGCTCATCCATATAAACACGGGCTAGAACGCGTCAGACGCTGGGGCAGTCCTGTGTTGCTATTGTCATGGCTGCCGGTAATAGGTGATCCGCTGTGTGTCGCTGCGGGCTGGTTAAAAATAAACCCGGTTTGGGCCTTGTGTCTCATCGCACTGGGTAAAGGCAGTCGCTATGCAGTGTTGCTGTGGTTTGTCTAGCAGGCCGTTAAAACGCGACTGTAGCGGAACGGCGAACCTTAATATAAACAAGCGTCCCTCTCAACAACCGCCCCTGGTCACAAAGTGACAAAAAAGGTCAGCATCAAGGCCAGCATCAGCCAACAAGGCTTTTTTCAGCCACCCAAACTATGGCATAATGTACATCTGACCAAGGATGGACGGGGAAAAACATAGCAACACCCTCCTCTTCTGGATTTTGGCACGAAACGTGCATTTAAAACTACCGAGACCAAACACTTCTCAGGACATTAAAGTCTGCAAATAACAGACCGATATGAATAGCGAAGGACATTTGGACTGAGTTCTTAACCAACATACTAACTGCTTAGGCACGAGGATAAACATCATGAAAAAAGTACAACAAGGTTTTACACTGATCGAGCTGATGATTGTAGTGGCGATTATTGGTATTTTGGCGGCCGTGGCAATACCGGCTTACAGCGGCTATGTAAGCAAAGCAAAATTTCAAAATATCGTCTCGGCTGCATCATCCATTGAAACTTCCATATCATTGTGCCTTCAAGAAAACTCTGGCGCCATTGCAAGCTGCGATACCGCTGATTTAGTAGGTGTAACTTTGCCCACCATTGCGCAAATGGGGGGCTTCACTACGGCTGATCTGGCGATTGACGCGGGGACTGCTGCCGTTAGAGCGACCGGGACTGATGACGCAGGAGGCTTCACCTACTTAAACACACCGACTTTGAACGGTAGTGTAATAGAATGGGCGCAAACGGGTACCTGCCTGGCTGCAGGTCACTGTAAGAACTAATAGCACATTCATTTCTATTGGTGAGGCCCCGGGATAAAACCCGGGGCTTTTTTGTTATTCCCATCAGCCCGTTTCGCGTCATGCAACTCACAACGGCGTTAAAAACGGCTTACATCGACTCTTTTCTTTGACGGCAGCCGAAACGCACAGAGCGTCCAGCCTCGCTTGCCAAAAAATTGACTATATCATCTGTTTTGATTTTTTATATCCATATTTAGAAACACCAGCCAACAATCAATGCTCCCGCGTAGAATGAAATGCCACTTCCGGGTATCGCTCCTGCGCCAACTGCAAATTAACCCGGGTGGGTGCGATATAAACCCATTGATTCGCACCATCTAAAGCCAGATAATCCACTGCCTTTTTTTTGAACAGATCAAAGACCTTTTCATCTTCACAACTGACCCAACGCGCGGTGGCCACCTGCACCGGCTGAAACAGGCACTCAACTTTGTATTCATCTTTGAGGCGTTGCGCGACCACTTCAAACTGCAAGACACCAATCGCCCCCAGGATCAACTCATTGTTATTGAACGGCCTGTATAACTGCGTGGCGCCTTCTTCACACAATTGCTGTAAACCTTTTTGCAGTGCTTTCATTTTCATTGGGTCTTTTAACTGGGCACGACGAAACAGATCTGGGGCAAAGTTGGGGATGCCG
>JAJRWO010000133.1 GCA_024276775.1 Gammaproteobacteria bacterium
AATTCGCAGTTATAAACAGTTACCGGTGACCTTTTATCAGATTCAGACCAAATTTCGTGACGAGCGTCGGCCGCGTTTTGGGGTGATGCGGGCGCGTGAATTCCTGATGAAGGACGCCTATTCCTTTCACGTTGACGATGCCTCGTTGCAAAAAACTTATGGACTGATGTTTGAGACTTCCTCGCGTATCTTCTCGCGTTTGGGTTTGGCATTTCGTGCTGTGTTGGCGGATACCGGTGCTATTGGCGGCAACGCTTCGCATGAGTTTCATGTGCTGGCTGATTCTGGTGAAGATGCCATTGCCTTCAGTAGTGAAAGTGATTATGCCGCTAATATTGAATTGGCCGAGGCCGTTGCGCCAGCGGGAGAGCGTGCCGTGGCAATGGCTGAAATGGCCACTGTTGACACGCCTGATCAGCAGAGTATTGATGCGGTTGCGGCTTTTTTGAAGGTAGCTGCCTACCAGATGGTTAAGACGCTGTTGGTGCAAGGTGCGGTGGAAAACAGTGTCGTGGCGCTGGTATTGCGTGGCGATCATGAGCTGAACGAATTCAAGACTGATAAGTTGGCGGCGATTGCCACACCACTGACCTTTGCTACGCCCGAGCAGGTCAAGGCGGTGACGGGCTGTGAGCCGGGGTCGGTTGGCCCGCTGGGCTTGAATTGCCCGGTATTTGTGGATCGCAGTGCTGCCCATTTGGCTGATTTTGTCTGTGCGGCTAATCAGGACGGTAAATATCTGACGGGCGTCAACTGGGGGCGTGACCTGCCTGACGGCGAGGTGGTTGATATTCGCAATGTGGTCGAGGGTGATGCCAGCCCGGATGGCAAGGGTCGGCTACAGATTAAACGTGGCATCGAAGTCGGTCATATTTTTCAGCTGGGACGCAAATACAGTGAGGCGATGAAGGCCACGGTGCAGGCTGAAAATGGCAAATCGGTGGTGATGACTATGGGGTGTTACGGCATTGGCGTTTCGCGCCTGGTAGCCTCGGCCATCGAGCAGAACAATGACGCGCGCGGTATCATCTGGCCGGAGGCGATTGCCCCCTTTCAGGTTGCCTTGTTGCCTTTGAATATGCACAAATCACAACGTCTGCGTGAAGCAGTGGAAACACTTTATGCTAAGTTGCAGACCGCTGGTTTTGATGTTCTGCTGGATGACCGTAAAGAGCGCCCCGGGGTGATGTTTGCTGACATGGAATTGATCGGTATTCCACACCGGGTGGTGTTTAGTGAGAAGGGGCTGGATAAGGTCCAGGTAGAATACAAGGGGCGTCGTGACAGTGAACATCAGTACATCCCGCTGGATCAAGTGATTGAATTTCTCAAGGAAAAATTCAGCCAGGTCGATAGCTAGGATATGCGTTGGATAACGATTATTTTGCTATCTTTGTTGATCGTGCAGCCGTTACGGGGGGCGGTTCCTGAATCCACCGATGACAGGCTGCGAGAACTGCTGCGTGATGCTGTTGCCAGTAGCGACAGTTTTGTCGATCGTTTTGAGGCCGAGGTGTGGTTACTGGATATGTCACAACGTTTGGCAAGGATGGTACCGGATGACGAAGAACGGTTGACGTTACTAAAGGCCATTCATTATGAAGCCAGTCGTGCCGAACTGCCACCTGAGTTAGTATTATCGGTTATTCATGTGGAAAGCTATTTTGATCGTTGGGCCATTTCTGTGGTCGGTGCACAGGGTTTGATGCAGGTTATGCCATTCTGGCTGAAAGAGATCGGTCACGCAGGCGATAATTTATTTCATGTGCAAACTAATCTGCGTATGGGGTGTACCATACTGAAATATTACCTTGATATGGAAGACGGTGACCTCACCCGTGCCCTGGGCCGTTATAACGGTAGTTTGGGCAAATCTAAATACCCCAATAAGATTTTTAAAGTGCTACGAACGCGCTGGTATCGACAGTAGTTATCAATGTTATATGATCTCCATTCCTAAGTATATTGACGGGCATCTAATCATTCAGTCGTCTTTTTGTTAGCCAGCTAAATCGCCCCACTGTTGTTGGATAACACTCAAGGCGGCCAGCCCTGCCGTTTCAGTGCGTAGGATGCGCGGGCCGAGACGGATGCCGCTAAAGCCGTGCTTAATGGCCGAACTGATTTCGCCATCACTCAAACCGCCTTCCGAACCAATGAGTAACGCCACATTCTTTTCAGGCTTGTTCAGTGTTATCAAACTGTCAGCAGCAGTCGGGTCAAGCACTAGCTTGAGTGAGGCCTTGAGTTGCTGTTGCCATTCATTTAAGGCAATTGCCGGGTGAAGTTTGGGAATGTGGTTGCGGCCACACTGTTCGCAGGCGCTGATGATAACGTTGTGCCAGTGGCGCAGGCGTTTCTCCATTCGTGCCGGACTTAACTTTACACCACAGCGTTGGCTGAACAGAGGCACAATTTCGGTGACGCCCAGTTCCACCGCCTTTTGAATGGTGTAATCCATCTTTTCGCCGCGTGAGATACACTGGCCGAGAATGATAGGCAGAGGGGATTCGCTGTCGTTGTCC
>JAJRWO010000013.1 GCA_024276775.1 Gammaproteobacteria bacterium
CATCGAAGCCTTGCATCAACAACATACCTACCCATGTCCATAAAAATGAAAATACCGCTACGCCCTCTGATTCGGGCCATACTCGGGCTGGGCTTTTGTGCCAGCCTACAGGCTGCTGTCACGATCGAACCCGCTGTTGTTCCTGCGGGCAAAGTCAGCCAGGTGACAATAGGCTTTGATCAACCGGAAACAATTGCTGCCATCCGCTTGCAACCGGGCGGCCCCTATCTAAAACAACGCCTCAACCTGCACGGTAAAAATAACGGTGACTACCAGGTCAGCCAACGTCATAATGGCATTTATATCCATGACAACGACAATCAGCTCATCGCCTTTTTCAACAGCGAGCGCCCCAGTGTCAATAGCAACCACTACCAATTTTTTGCCGCCGGTGAACGCGGCATGGAGGTCTATAAAGCGCACGACCGGGACCAGCAACTCCCCATTGCCACGTATCGCACTAGCAGCCCGGCATTGGATATCAGCATTGCGAATGGGCTGGTTTTTTTGGCCACCGGCATGGGTGGCCTGACTGTGCTGGATGTAGAAAATGCAGAGCAACCTCAATGGTTGGGCAGTCATCAAAAATTAGGGCGAACAGTAAAAATATCTTCTGAAGCCAGTCGGGTAGCCGTTTTGAATGATGACGGCATTATCTTTTTACTCGATGCCAGCAACCCAACGGAGCCGACCAGCCTCAGCAGTTACCGCAGTGACAGCCTCTTATTGGACATCGCTCTATACCAAAATCAGTTGTTTGCATTAACCGAAAGTGAGATTCAAATCATCGATTTCAGTGCCGTCACCCCACAGCTCAGCAATGAAGGCTTGGACTTTGGCCAGGGTGTTAACCTGGGGGGTGAGCGCCGCGTCTTCATCGACAATCAGCTGGCGTATGTTGCTGACTGGTTCTCCGGCATCCACATCTACGACCTCAGCCGACCACGTCAGCCCGAACTGTTGTCCAGCTTCCACACCCCCGGCTCTGCCAAAGGCATTGTCGTTCGTGATGGCGTCGCTTTTGTCGCCGATGACGACCATGGCCTGCTAGTCATCGATGTCAGCGATCCTCTAAATCCACAACAGATTTCAACCCTGCTAACCCAGGGCCTGGCTTATACACCAAGATTAGTGGGTGACTTGCTCTACCTCGCCAGCCATCGTGGCGGCTTCCAGATCATCGACGTCAGCGATGTCACTGAGCCTAAATTAATCAGTGAATACGATACCCGTGGCAAGGCCTGGTCGATGGAGGTACATAACAACATTGCCTACGTCGCCGATGACGACAACGGCTTGCTGATGTTTGATGTCACGGCGCCAGCCAAACCGGCGCTGATTGGGCAGTACTTCACAGCAGCGGCTGCCGAAGAGGTGATCATCCGTGACAACATCGCTTATGTCGCCTTTTTCGACGACGGCCTGCACATTCTTGATATTGCCGATCCACGCCAGCCCAAACTCATCAGCCAGCTAAGCATTCCCGGTAATGCCCGTGGCCTGGACCTGATCGACGACAAACTCTATGTGGCTGGCTGGTTGTCTGGTGTACATGTGGTGGATATCAGCCAGATCAAACAGCCCAAACTATTGGGCAGTCATGACACACGCGGTGCCAGCTGGGGCCTGAAAGTAGAGAATCAATTGCTCTATGCCATGGACTGGTGGGGCGGCATCAGTGTTATCGATGTCAGCAATCCAAACCAGCCCACCGCCGTCGGTGGCTATCACAACCGTGGCTTGGTCAACCACATTGCCGCACAAGGCAATTATACCTTTGTCGCCCAGGGTAGCAACGGCCTGCAAGTATTCGACATCAACAATCCACTCAATCCAACCTGGACCACCGGTGTTAGCTTTCCTGGCCAGGCCAGGCAAGTGGCCATATATGGGCAACGCGCCTACGTTGCTGCAGGTGATGGCGGCATGGCAATCATTAATATTAGTAACCCCTTCAATATCCGCTGGTTGGGCAGTTATGAAACTTTTGGTAAAGCCAGCGCCGTGACCGCTGATGCTAACTACGCCTATCTGATCGACAGCCGCGAAGGCCTGGTGGCCATCAGTATCGACACAGACAAACCACGCAAACTGGCCAGCCTCCATATCAATGCCCATGATCTGTGGCTGCATGATGGCCTGCTTTACCTCGCCACCGATTATGGGATTGAAGTCTTGCGCCTGAATAAAAATAAGCAGTTTGAATTCCTCCAGCAGTTTGAAATCAAAGCCGGTGCACAGCAAATCACAGGGGACCGTCAGGATGTTTATGTCAGCGGCGGCAACACGGTGTTTAACCTGAAACGCCAATCATTGCAACCACTCAGCCAAATCAAGATCGACGGCCAAATCACAGACATTCAGGCGAATGAGTCACAACTATTGGTCAGCACTGATAATGCCCTGCTCAGCATCGACAAACGTCACTTGCAATTGACCAACCGCCACCCTCTGCTGGCGACCAGCAGCGCCATCACTTATCACCGCCAGGTGGTTTATATCAGTGGCGAAGAGAC
>JAJRWO010000134.1 GCA_024276775.1 Gammaproteobacteria bacterium
CGGGAGAACGCCGATGCAAACTCTCATCGACGGAAAATCAATCTGGAAGGAAAAGTTATTAAACTAAACTTAACCTGACAGTCAGTTGCTGAAAAACGGGCAACTGTCAGATCAAGTCTGAATTTCTACACGTTAGGCTAATTAAAATTGATCGTAATGCCCGCCAATAGCAAAGATATAAATGTAGTCTTTATCATACTTATAAATAACGCGGTCTTTCTGGCTTATGCGACGAGACCACAAGCCAGAGAGGTTATGTTTTAATGGCTCAGGTTTTCCAGTTCCAGTACGTGGATCATCACGGAGCATTTCTTTCAATAAACGGCAAAGCACCTTGTGTAGCTTTTTGTCCTTTAGCCTAAGTTTCTCAAATGCAGCCCAGGTATTACCCTCAAATACCAGTGATCTCATCTAGCTCCTCTGCTGTAGGTTTATCTCCTTTGCCCTTTGCATTCGTAGCGGCCGAGGCTGCAATCTGTTTCATTAAGTCATTGTTTTGTAAAACATATAATGTTTCCTGCTCACGCTCCCAGTCATCCGCACTTAAAACCACAAAATCATCACCGCTTCTGCGTGTAACTTTAAGGGGTAAGTGCTCTGTAACCACCTGTTCCACAAAGGTTTTTAAGTTGTCTCTAAATTTATTTACACTAATAGTATCCATTTCACTCACCCATACAACGTACTGTAACTCCGTACATAATAGTAGTAAAGCCCTAACAAGTCAATTAACGTTGACCAGTTTTACACGCCGCGCCGCTAACGCGATACTCTGTGTAAAACCGTCAAGTTATCTCAAGCGTTAGGGCTCAGAATCAGAAGGATCGATAATGACAAGAGATATAAGAATTTGTTTTGTTGGTGATTCATTGGTTAATGGCACAGGCGATGAAACGGCTCTTGGATGGGGCGGGAGATTATGCGCTGCTGCGAATGCAAGTGGTACAGCAGTTACTTATTACAACCTTGGTATCCGCCGTAATACAAGTAAAGATATTCTATTTAGATGGGAAAAAGAATGTTCTCTTCGGTTACCGGACTCATGCGATGGTCGTGTGGTCATTTCATGTGGTGTAAATGATACGGTAACTGAGAATGGCAGGGTTCGCGTAACGCTAGAGGAATCTCTCGAAAATATACGAAATATTCTTGAAGGAGCCAAAAAATACAATGTGATATTGGTCGGCCCGCCACCAATAGATGACGACGAACAAAATACAAGAATTAAAGCTATTTCAGACGCGTATGAACAGGAGGCTAATTTGTTAAATGTACCATTCATTGAGCTTTATTCCTCACTTATTATGGATAACGAATACAAGAAAGAAATAATAGAAAACGACGGAGCGCATCCACAGAGTAAAGGCTATTCAAAAATTGCAAATATTATAGGCTCATCACCGAGTTGGTGGTTTGATTAGCTGTAGTAGCCCATACAAGGCGCTGCACTCGGATGGCAATTCCGCTGCGCTCTATTTGCGCTCGTGAGTTTGGTCGTTAAATAAACTCATGAAACTTCCAACTATAATTATCGTTATTCTAGCGCCAGAATTTTTAACGGTTCCAACCATTCTTGTGTCAAGCTTGGACCGTTTCTCTTGTGATGGCCTGCCCAATGTTCTATCGAGTGCTCGCTGACTTTGTCGTCTTCGCCCATTTTGCGTTTATTCTCTTTGTACTCTTCGGGGGGCTGCTCGCCTTTCGCTGGCGCTGGATGCCATGGGTTCATCTTCCCGCGGCGGTTTGGGGCACGGCCGTTGAATTCTTTGCTTGGCGCTGCCCCCTTACGCCGCTAGAGAATGCAATGCGGCGCGCAAGCGGCGCAGCAGAATACTCAGGCGGTTTCGTCGAGCACTACATTCTGCCTCTAATCTACCCTGAGGGTCTCACGGCAGGGTGGCAGCTCCTCCTGGGATTTATTGTCATTGCACTCAACTTGGCAATATATTTTTTGCTATGGCGTCGGATACGCGCACGAAAAGCTCGCGGATAGCAGACGGGCCTGCACACAAAAGTTCTTGGCTGCTTCCATTGCTTGGGGTTCAAGTTTAAGTGCAACGCTGGCCTACGCTGCGACTGTGGTGTCAACTCCTGATTAAAAGCCAATAAACCCGTTCGCATTGCTCTCTGACCGTGGCATTAAGTGACCTTACCCCTGAATATAAACTATTCGTTCGATGGGATTTAGACTCTACTATCATGCCGGAGTATTGCCGCTCTTTCGGTTATCCTCTCATGTCGTAGCAGCGTGTTTTAGCGGCAGAATGATGTTGTCCGGGTTAAGCTAGAATAAAAAGTAACAATGGAGTGGTGGACATGCAGAAAAAAACCGTTTTCCTTGTGATCGTGCCACTGGCGCTGGCGGCCACTGCTATCGCTGTGTTCTTGTCACAGTCTCAGCACCAACAGGGCGATGCTCAGACCTTGCACCTTTACGGTAATGTCGCTATTCGCGAGGCGCAGCTGGCCTTCAATAGCAGTGAACATATTGCTGAAATCCACGTGCAGGAAGGCGATCATGTCAGCAAAGGGCAGTTGCTGGCCCATCTGCACACCGAGCTGCTCGAAGCGCAGCGTGACGAAGTGCAGGCGGTCTTGCTCGCCCAGCAACAGATGGTGGCAAAGCTGGAGGCGGGCAGCCGCCCGCAAGAGATCCGCAAGGGGCAGGCTGAACTGAAAGCCGCTCGGGCCACGGCAAAGGCGGTCGCGGACAGCTACGCGCGCAAGGCGCAGCTGTTGGAGCGCAAGCTGGCCTCGCCCGAAGACGTGGAGAATACACGTTCTCTAGCCGATGCCGCCGCTGCCCGGATGGAGGCGGCGCAACAGGCGCTGGCATTGTTGCAGGCCGGCCCGCGCAAGGAAGACATTGCCATGGCCCGGGCCCAACTCGTCGCGCGTGAGGCCGGGCTGGTACTGGCCCAGCAGCGGCTGGAAGATGCCAATCTCTATGCGCCGGCCGATGGCATTATTCGTAATCGCATTCTGGAGCCTGGCGCTATGGCGTTTCCGCAGACACCGGTATTGACCCTGGCCTTTATCAACCCGGTTTGGGTACGCGCCTATCTGCCGGAACCGGCGCTGGGGCAAGTGGCCCTGGGTGCTAAAGCGCTTATTCATACCGACAGTTACCCGGACAAGGTTTACCAGGGCTGGGTCGGTTACATCTCTCCCAGCGCTGAATTTACGCCTAAAAATGTGCAGACTCCGGAGCTGCGTACGCGGCTGGTCTACTCGGTGAGAATCTATGCCTGCAACCCTCAGGGGGAGCTGCGCCTGGGCATGCCGGTCACGGTCACTATTGCGCTTGACCAGGCATTGTCTAACACCACTGCCAACCGCTGCGAGCCATAGCAGTGAACGCTGCTGCGCTCACATTTTCGGTCGTCAGCAAGACCTTTCGTAGTGAAGGGCGACAGGTGCAAGCGCTGGCGCAAGTGAGTTTCGCTATTCAGCCGGGCCGGGTGACGGGCCTGATTGGCCCAGACGGGGCCGGCAAGACGACGCTGATGCGCCTCGTCGCTGGTCTGCTACTGCCGGATACAGGCGCAATCAGTGTGCTGGGCCTCGACACTCGCGCCAGGCCGCTGGCGGTGCAGTCCTGCATTGGCTATATGCCTCAGCGCTTCGGCCTCTACGAAGATCTCAGTGTGCAGGAAAATCTCGATCTCTACGCCGACCTGCAAGGCGTAGCCCTGACACAACGTCCTGCCCGTTATGCGCAGCTGATGCGGATGACCGGTCTGGATCCGTTTACCCGGCGCTTGGCGGGACGTCTTTCCGGCGGCATGAAACAGAAGTTGGGCCTGGCCTGCGCCCTGCTGCGTGCGCCGCAGCTGTTGGTGCTGGATGAACCTACCGTCGGCGTTGATCCGGTCTCGCGCCGCGAGCTGTGGCAGATCGTCTATCGTCAGGTGCAGGAGACGGGCATGAGTGTGCTGCTCAGTACCGCCTATCTGGATGAGGCGGAACGCTGTGATGAGGTGATTCTGCTTCACCAGGGTAAATTGCTGGGTCAGGGTGAGCCGGCGCAATTCAGCCGCTCGGTGGCAGGGCGCACCTTTCAGGTCAGTGCCAAAGGCATGAGTCATCGTCGTTTGCAGGCACAGTTGAGCCGCGCCCCAGGCGTACTGGATGCCCTGAGCGAAGGCGAGACAGTGCGCCTGGTGATGACAGCGCCCGTTGCTCCGACGGCTGAAGCACTGTTGCCGGGCCAGGCCGGTGTCGACATCGTGCCAGTGGCACCGCGTTTTGAAGATGCCTTTGTCGCACGTTTGAAAAAGCATCGATCTGAAGGCGAGACAAGGCTTTCAATAGCGTTGAAAAACAATACTGGTGATCGTGATGTGGTGATCCGGGTAGACAAGCTGCAGCGTCGTTTCGGTGATTTCATCGCGGTCAATAATGTCAGCTTCAGTGTCCGCAGGGGTGAAATCTTCGGTCTGCTGGGAGCCAATGGCGCCGGCAAGTCCACCACCTTTCGTATGCTCTGCGGTCTGTTACCTGCCAGCGGCGGCGAACTGGCCGTAGCCGGTCATGATCTGCGCCGTGCCGCCGCGACGGCGCGTGGCCGCATTGGCTACATGGCGCAGAAGTTTTCGCTCTATACGAATCTGTCGGTGATACAGAATCTACGTTTTTTCTCCAGCGCCTACGGCCTACGCGGAAAACAGCAAAAAGCGCGTTTGGACTGGGCGCTGACCACCTTCGAGCTGGGGCCGTTGCGCAACGCCAATGCCGGTGATTTAGCCTTGGGCTACAAACAACGCTTGTCTTTCGCCGCGACGCTGATGCACGAACCGGAGATTCTGTTTCTCGATGAGCCCACCTCCGGTGTCGATCCTCTCGCGCGGCGGGAATTCTGGGCGCGCACCAACGCATTGGCCGAAGCCGGGGTGACGGTGCTGGTGACGACGCATTTCATGGAAGAAGCCAATTACTGCGACCGGCTGGTGATTATGGCTGAAGGCGAAGTGCTGGCCGAAGGCACGCCGTTGCAGATGAAGACGCGCGCGCGCAGCGCAAAAAACCCTGATCCGACCATGGAGGATGCCTTTATACAACTGATCGAACAGCGACAGGGCAAGACAGCGGACGTGGCGGCATGAGCTCGCTGATCACCATGCGCCTGTGGGGCATGATGCGCAAGGAGAGCTTGCAGATTCTGCGTGATCCGTCGAGCATCGCCATTGCTTTTGTAATGCCGGTGGTATTGCTGTTTCTGTTTGGTTACGGAGTCTCACTGGATGCGAAACATATTCCCATAGGCATTGTCATCGAACAGCCGGATACCGCGACGCAGTCACTTGCCGGGGCTTTTGAGCGCTCCGAGTTTTTTCGCCCGCTGCACTTCGATGCCATTCAATCTGCGCAGCAGGCACTGGATGAGCGCAAGATCGAGGGCATCGTCTGGCTGCGCAACAATTTTTCCGCCAGCTTGCTGGCCGGACACGAGGCACCCATTGGCGTGATCATCAATGGTGTGGATTCTAATCAGGCTAATATCACCCAGGGATATATTCAGGGCACCTGGCTGGCCTGGCTGGAGCATTACGCGGCCAGCCGCGGCCAGCCATTAGCCATGCCGGTGAATTTGCAACAACGGGTATGGTTCAATGCCGCGCTGTCGAGTCAGTTGTTTTTAGTGCCGGGCTTGATCGCCATCATCATGACCCTGATCGGTTCGCTGCTCACCGCTATGGTGGTGGCACGTGAATGGGAGCGTGGCACCATGGAGGCACTGATGGTGACGCCATTGCGTAAAAGCGAGCTGCTGGTCGGCAAGCTGGCGCCCTATTTTGTATTAGGCATGGGCGGCATGCTGTTCAGTGTCGCCTTGGCAGTATGGCAGTTTGGTGTGCCCCTGCGTGGTTCCTTCTGGCTGCTGCTTGTCAGCTCGGCGCTGTTCATGCTGGTGGCGCTGGCTATCGGCCTGTTGATTTCCATCGTCTCAAAAAATCAGTTTATGGCGGGGCAGTTGGCCATCATCGTCACCTTTCTGCCGGCGTTTATCCTGTCCGGTTTTCTGTTTGACATCAATTCCATGCCCGGCTGGACACAAGTCATCACCTATCTGGTACCGGCACGTTATTTCGTCGCTATTGTGCAAACCTTGTTTCTTGCTGGCGATGTGTGGCCGGTACTACTGACCAATATGGCGGCGCTGTTTATTATGCTGCTGTTCTTTTTCAGCCTGGTGTGGCGCAAGTTTCGCAAGCGGTTGGACTAGCTTATGGCTTTCAGACTGATCTTCGCCCTTGCCATCAAGGAATTCCTGGCCTTGTTGCGGGACAAGCGTAGCCGCTTCGTCATCATCGTTCCGCCCATCGTGCAGCTACTGATATTCAGTTTTGCTGCCACCTACGACATCAATAATGTGCCGGTAGCCATCTATAACGAGGATGGCGGTGAGGCCGCACGGGAACTGGTCAGCCGCATCGAGGGCTCGCCAAATTTTCAGGTCATCGCCTATATTGACCGTGACAGTGATGTTGCGCCGCTAATCGATAACCGCGAGGTGCTGCTGGTGCTGCACATTGGCCAGCGTTTCAGTGCCAGTCTAATCCAGGGTACGAGTGCGCCATTGCAGGCGATACTGGATGGCCGCAACTCCAATACGGCGATGATCGCCATGAATTATCTGCGCAGCATAGTACTGGACTACAATCGCAGCTGGCTGGCAGCACAAGGTAAAGGCGGTTCGCAGGTGAGCTTGCAGACGCGTGCCTGGTATAACGAGAATTTGCAGTCGCGCTGGTTTATTGTGCCTGGCATTGTCGCCTTGCTGACCCTGGTAGTGACCCTGCTGGTGACGGCACTCTCGGTGGCGCGGGAGCGCGAGGAGGGCACCTTCGATCAGTTGCTGGTGACACCGCTGCGGCCGCTGGAAATCCTTATCGGCAAGGCCATTCCCGGCATCGTTATTGGTTTGCTGGAAGCTACACTGATTATTGTGCTGATGGTGATACTTTTCGATATCCCCTTGCGCGGTAGTATTGGTGCACTGTATCTGGGTATTGTGCTGTTCCTGCTTTCTGCCGTCGGTGTCGGGCTGATGATCTCTGCCATTGCCGCGACGCAGCAGCAGGCGGTGCTGGGTGCCTTCCTGTTTTTGGTGCCGGCGGTCATCCTTTCCGGTTTCTCCACGCCCATCGCCAACATGCCGCAGTTGGTGCAATGGCTAACCTATCTCAATCCGTTGCGCTATTTCCTGATTATCGTGCGTGGCGTTGCACTGGAAGGCAATAGTTATGCGCTGCTCGTTCACCAGTATTGGCCGATGGTGGTCATCGCCAGCATCACGCTGGCTCTGGCCGGCTGGCTGTTCCGGCGCCGTATGTTTTGAGGGGTATACACGGGAATTATTGGCCAGGAGTGGATCAGGATAACCGCTGAGGGGGCCGTTACGTTGTAATGTTGGTTTTGTAAAGGTTTCTCGTTTTCTGGTTCAGAAATATCATGAGGACTTTCCAGGCTCGTATCCACTGCTCGACGCCATTCGCTATAAAACACCTTGCTGAATGGTAAAGACACGATCCCGTCAGTAAGCATTAATCATGATGTAAATATTTTGGTTGTCCTGGTACTCGTCGTGCTAGCCGCCCACTATGTCAGTGTCAGTGTGCCCGTCTTGCTTTTAAAATTGTTTCGTCACTTCACGCCCAATGGGTGACGCTACTCACCTGGGGTGGTTTGCGTGGTGGGGTTTCTATTGCAGTGACTTATATTATCGTCATTTTTTTGGTGCTGGTGCAGGGCTTGACTCTGAGTCAAACGAACAAAAACGAAGCAATTGATCGAGAAGAAGTGTAAAGGTGTTGGTATTTAACTGTCCGTTACCGCGTTCTTGTTGCAGGTATTCTTGATGTAAAGCCGCGCAACTTTTTTGCAATCGATACGCTGGCAGGAGCTGCTTGGGTATTGCTCTACATGGGATGGGCGCATCGTGACGGAAAGCATTGACGTGATTGGCTTCATCAGTTTAGCGATTATAATCGTTGTGGCGGTGTGTTAGGTACGGGCGTATCTTCATCGCTGCCGCAGATAAAGCTGGAATAATCCCGTACCATAGAGAACAAACATTATGCTTGATTACGCAGAATACATAAAAATATTTGTTGGTTTGTTGGCCATCGTCAATCCGTTCGGAGTGATACCTCTCTTCATCAGTATGACCGCCGGCGAGGGTGTAACCCAATGCCGTAAAACAGTCAATTTGGTGGCCTTGGGTGTCATCATTATCCTGCTGGTGACGCTGTTTTTTGGCGAGCTGCTGTTGCAATTTTTCGGCATCACTATCGATTCGTTCCGGGTCGGTGGCGGCATCTTAATATTGTTGATGGCCATCGCTATGTTGCACGCTAAAACCAGTCATATTAAACAGACTGATGAAGAGGCTGACGAGTTGGTCGAGAAGGAGTCTGTCGCCATCGTGCCGCTAGCCATGCCGCTGCTGGCTGGGCCGGTAGCGATCAGTACCGTGATACTGGCGGCGCATAAATCAAACGGCGTTGGTCATTACTCGATCATCGTATTGGGTATCTTATTGTTGAGCCTGATTGTCTGGGGTGTGCTGCGGTTGTCGCCGTGGATAGCCGGTCGCATCAGTGCCACGGGAATCAACATCATCACTCGTATCATGGGACTGATACTGGCGGCGATTGCAATTGAATTTATCGCCAATGGTTTGAAAGGGCTGTTTCCGGTACTG
Source organism: Gammaproteobacteria bacterium (assembly GCA_024276775.1). Lineage (GTDB taxonomy): Bacteria > Pseudomonadota > Gammaproteobacteria > Tenderiales > Tenderiaceae > Tenderia. The sequence goes on from JAJRWO010000134.1 coordinate 8,708, forward strand.
GCGGGCTGACCGCCTGTAAATGTGTGGAGAAAATATGACACCAAACCAAGCACCACCCAATAATCCTCATTTCGCGGGCACGTTGTTAGGGAAATCGAGAGGGGCGTTATTCAGCGCCTTACAAAGTAGTGAGCAGGGGTTGGGTAATAAGGAAGCCGATCGGCGCCAACAAACTTATGCACTAAATCAGATTCAGTTTCACCGCAGTTATTCTCTCTGGCGGATGTTGTTACAGGAATTTATTGTCTTCGGTTTCCACTGCTGTTGCTCTCCTTTTGGGCGAACAGCCTTAGTTCAGGCCAGGGCTGTCACCTGATAGGGGCAGTGAACGCTCTGTTAACGCTGCCAGCGAATTAGGTCGGCTGCGGAAGGAAGCCGCGTTTCGCTATGATAGGGGATGCCCCGCGCAGTGAAATCTGTGTCAGGACGCGTGGTCTCAATATTTGTGATGTAGCTATAGCCGTGAATAGCGCTAGCTCACTGTAGCTTCATAGAGCCTTTTCCATTTATAAAAAAATTTCTCTGCATCGGCCAAAATGACGGCATGCCTTGGAGAGATTCTTGATCTCCTTGGCGTAATTGAGAACGTTGCACTTTAATATTCATTTTTCTTGCTCCTAGCTAGCTTAGATTGACAGTGTCAACTGTCTGCCTAGGTTAAGATTTTTATAGTAGGCTGGAGCGTTGTTTGGTTTGTGTGATAATGTGGCGAAGCGTTTGTGACAACACAAACCAAACAACGTGGAAGTTTGTCTGTGTTGAGGTGCCTTGTATGGTTTAGATCCATCGGCGAACCCTATTTTTATACTCAACAAAAGATTTACTAAATTTACTCTCTAATGCAGATTCTTCCGGAATGATTTGGTACTTAGTGATGTACCAAATAAATACAGGTAACCCCACTAGCGAGATATAACTACCTATTAATGCTGCCCAGGCTAATAAACACAAAGCAAACCCAACGTACATTGGATTTCTTGAGTACCTATAAACCCCACTTGTGACTAGACGTGTTGTGTTCTCAGGGTTGACTGGGTTCACCGTAGTATTGTTTTTAAAGAACTCCCTTACTCCAATTAGCACCAATGCAACCCCGGATGCGGACAAAATTACGAATAGAGGTACATTCGCGGCTCCTTGGACGTTCCTGCTTGGTGACAACCATTGAATAGCTAGCATTGCCATTGCAACGAGAGCTACCTGTGCAATAGGAATAAATCGTATTTTCAAAAACATCCCCTCATCATGTTGAGGCTGCGAAAAACATAACGTTAGCGTTAAATGGCGCGCGTTTTTTTGCGCCGTCCATTTTGAACGGCTTGTATGGTGCTTTGAGCATTCGGTTTTTCTAATTAGCTTCTATCGGCTTTTTTGGTTTTGCAAAGAATACTAATGGTATTGCTAAAGGATCTAAACGCCAAATCAAGGGATCAGTGTCCTTGAAGTGAGTAGGTAATATTTTTCAAGTACACTGATCCCTTGATTCGACCCGCATTTGAAATTAAAGCTTATTCCTATTGCAATAATCGGCATTTTTAAATTCTATAACATTAGCCCCTATATTAGGCACAGTAGGAAACAAGGATGTTAATCCTTGGACTATTTTTCTAGATAAACCTGCTTTTTGTTCATTGCTTCTGCCTTCCATTATATGAGCAAACACATGGATGAAATCTTCAATTTTATTTCCCGTTGAATATTTCTTAAACGAATTAACTCTTACTTTTATATCATTTTCATTAAACAGTTCAGTTGATTTTGCGGCCAAGTGTACTTGCTCAATAATTTTTTCTTCAGAATATAATTCAAAAATACTTTCAGAGCAATCTACTAAAAAATGAGGCATTTTTTTCCTTATAGATATATCCGGAACTGCTAACGTTTAGGGTAAGGTGAGCGACGTTTTTTCCGTGCCGCACTTGACCCGCTTGTTATATTTTTTTATTTACAGGGGTGTTCGTTAAATTTAATAAGCACTCACTTCGCCATACTCTAATGACATGAATAGCTTTTTTCTCTTTTAAATAAACGATACGAAAAGGAGGGTGAATTAATTCACGAATATTGTTTTCGTTAAATTCAGGTGCCTTGCGACCAATTTCTGGGTTTATTGGTATGGTTTCAATATGTTTAATAATTTTCGTAACAAACTCAACCCCTATTTGCGGTACACCTTCATTAGGATAGTATTCTTTTATTGCTTCTAAATCATTAAACGCTGAGTCAGATATTAATGTTTTCAAATGTTGATACCTAATTTTCTTTTTACATCATCAACTGTTTGCACTTTACCTTCTTGTACTTCCAATAAACCTTGTGCGATGGCTTTTACAAAAGCGCGCTCTTCTTCATGGTTTTCAAATTCTTCTAAGCTTTGCATAACTGCTATGCCACGACCCCTGCTAGTAAGTAATATGGGGCGATGAGAATCTTTTGCTTGATTTACAATTTTTCCTGGATTTACTTTGAGGTCAGACAAAGGAACAATGTCTTGGGAGAATAGTGTTTTCATATGCACAATCCTTACAGGTGCTGTTAACTGGTCTTATTATAGCACCTGTAGCATGGGCTTCAATGAAAAACATAAGGTCAAAGTTGAGTTGTGGCGCGTCATATCGCGCCATCAAGCTCGAACGCCTTGTTATATTTTTCTTTTAGTTTCATAAGCTTATATTCGCCTTGCTATTACGAGCGCCAGGTATATACTATTAAATATATATCAATATAGAGAGGTGGTGATATGAGCGCACAAATAGCAAAAATATTTATGAACGGGCGTAGCCAAGCCGTCCGTTTACCTAAAGAATACCGTTTTGATACTGACGAGGTTTACATTACAAAGCAAGGGGATAACATCATCATTTCTGCAAAAGAGCCAACGTGGGATGAGTTTTTTGATTCTAAGCCTGCTTTTGGAGATGACTTTTTGCAACAACGGTTTGATGAGGAACCTCAAGAAAGGGATTTCGATTGATGTATATGCTTGATACCAATATTGGTATTTATGTTTTGAAAAATCACTCAGATAAATTACGACACAAATTTAAAGCGATTAAAGATATTTGTATCTCATCGATTACGTATGGTGAATTGTGTTTTGGAATTGAGAATGGAAGTAGCGGTTTAAAAGAAGAGCGCTGGCAACAACTTAATGTTTTTACACAGAGATTGCTAATAGATCCTATGGATGAAAATGCTGGAAAGCACTATGGCTCAATTAGAGCACAGCTAAAAAAAGAGGGTACGCCTATAGGAAATAATGACCTTTTAATTGCTGCCCATGCTAGAAGTATTCATGCTGTACTAGTTACTAACAATGTCCGTGAGTTTGAACGAGTACCGAACCTTGTTGTTGAAAACTGGATTTCTGATTAGTGTTTTTTAAATATAACGTTTCACATAAGGTGTAGAAGTTCAGACCCAATCTGACAGATTATTAAATTAAGTGAGCGTAGCGAACTTGATTTAATGAGAGTTACCCGTTTTGATGTGATTGCTTACATCAATCAAAACACTAAAGGTAACTCTCAATGATCCATAC
>JAJRWO010000135.1 GCA_024276775.1 Gammaproteobacteria bacterium
AAAATTTGTTTTTCCTGTCAGTGAAGTGCGTGGCGTTTTCCGTTTTGATCTTAGTGATATGAAAGACATACCGGCGACATCGGTAAACTGTTCCGTTCACTATTTGAAAGGGATGGTAGTGTGGGAAAATAAACATGTTGGTGTTATTGATCATGAACTTCTGTTTCCAGCATTAGAGCGGGGAATATTATGAACGGGGGTTTAGTGGATGGTTGATACGTCCATGCTTGATCTATTTAAGATGGAGGTTGAACAGCAGGCCGCGCTGTTCAATAAAAGCCTTCTTGCGCTGGATCAAACGCCAACGGCGGCTGAGCATCTTGAAGCGGCCATGCGTGCCTCGCATTCAATCAAAGGCGCATCACGTCTGCTGGGAATTGAGTCGGTGCAGCAGATTACTCATGTAATGGAAGATTGTCTGGTGTCTGCACAAGCCGGCGAGTTGTTGTTGGATTCTGCTGCTGTCGATATTTTTCTGAAAGGAATGGATACCATTAAAGAGGTTGCCGCAGGTGATGGTGATTTGAATCTATGGTTGGATACTCATCAACAGGTTTTTGACGAATTGATGATGATGCTTGAGGGGATTAAATCTGCGGATAGTGTATCTGATATTGAAACACAAAGCGTTGAATCCGGTCAGCCGCCTGTTAGTAAAACAAGCACCGAAGTGGTTATGAGTTTGAGTGATCCACAAGATTTATCCATGCTTGAATTGTTCAGGATTGAGTGTGAACAACATGGTAATGTCTTGGCTGATGGCTTGTTGGCACTTGAGCAGGAACCAACCTCTGCTGATTGGCTTGAGCAATTGATGCGAGCGTCTCATTCAATCAAGGGTGCAGCCCGCATGGTTAATGTTGATCCTGTGGTTCAGGTTGCGCATGTGATGGAAGATGCTTTTGTCGCGGCACAAAATGGTGAGCTTGTGCTTGATGCAGATCAAATAGATGTTTTGCTTAAGGGCGCTGATACGATTAATGAATTGGCAATGTATGGGGGAGAACATGGTGATTGGTATGCCATTAACAAGCAGAAATATCTCGGTCTGCTGAAAAATATTGATGCTATTCTCAAAGGTGAAAAGCCTGCGCTTGTATCGACTCCTGAGCCGGCTGTTGATGTGGTTCAAAAAAACAAACCTGATTTGTCGGTCAATCATCCTGCAAAAACAGAACCTGCTGTAAAACCGTTACCTAAAAAAGCCGCAACGCCGCAAAAAGACCGGGTGCTAAGGGTGAGTGCTGAACTGGTTAATCGGTTGATGGGCTTGGCGGGTGAGTCATTGGTTGAGTCACGTTGGCTGAACCCATACTCCGTCTCATTGCAGCGTTTGAAGCGCCAACAAACTGATCTGGTTTGTGTGATTGATTCATTGCGTGAGCACTTGGAACGTCAAGCGCTGGATGAAGGTATCAGGGGGCTTGTGCGTAATGCGCAGCGTCAGGCTTCTCAGTGTCGCGAGGTGCTGTCTGATCGGCTGGTTGAGCTTGAGTCATATGATCGCCGTTCAGCCAATCTTTCTTCGCGCTTGCACAAAGAGGTTGTAGGTAGCCGTATGCGTCCATTTGGTGATGGAGTGCATGGTTTTCCACGCATGGTGCGCGATATTTCACGATCGCTGAGCAAAAATGTGCAACTGCAGATTGAGGGTGAAACAACCCTGGTTGATCGTGACATTCTCGACAAGATTGAAGCGCCACTGAATCATATTGTTCGTAATGCGATCGATCATGGCTTGGAGACGACAGAAGAACGTGCCGTAACGGATAAGCCGGCCAAAGGCACTATTCGTTTAAGCGCCCACCACAGCGCGGGTATGTTATCGGTTATTGTTGAGGATGATGGACGTGGTGTTGACCTTGAAAGATTGCGTCAGAAAGTCATTGACAAGGGCCTGGTTGGCCAGCCAATGGCCGCTGATTTGACTGAGACTGAATTGTTGGAGTTCCTATTTTTACCCAGCTTTAGTACCAAAGAAACTGTCAGTGAAATTTCGGGGCGTGGCGTAGGCCTGGATGTTGTACATGAGGCGGTGCAAGAAATGCGTGGCAATGTTCGAGTGACCTCTATCCTGGGGGTAGGGACTCGTTTTCATATGCAATTACCTCTGACGCTGTCTGTGATTCCTGCTTTGCTGGTTGAAATTTCCGGTGAGCCGTATGCATTTCCGTTGGCACGAATTGACCGTATCGCCAGCATCAAGAGGCTTGAGCTGAATGAGGCTGAGGGGAATCAGTTTGCGGTTTTGGATGGCAAAAATATTGGCTTGGTGAGTGCCGCACAAATACTTGAAAAAGAGCCTGCTTCAGAGAAAAATGAGCAGATGTCAGTGGTCGTGTTGAATGATAGACATAACTATTATGGCATGGTGGTTGATAAGTTTTTGGGCGAGCGTGAGCTGGTGGTTCAGGTGTTACCTGAGGCGTTGGGTAAGGTTCAGGATATTAGTTCAGCGGCACTGATGGAAGATGGTTCGCCATTACTCATCGTCGATATCGATGATTTGATTCGCTCAATCGAAAAAGTATTAAAGGTTGCCCGTTTGGGTAAGGTGGGAACCATTGTCGATGTTGATGAGGTTGAATCGGCCACACGTATTTTGGTGGTTGATGATTCAATTACTGTACGTGAGGTTGAACGTAAGTTACTTGAATCCGCCGGTTACCAGGTGCAAACGGCGGTGGACGGCGTGGATGGTTTGAATATGTTGCGTAGTCAGAATTTTGATATGTTGGTGACTGATGTTGATATGCCACGCATGAATGGGGTGGCGCTGGTGAAAACCCTAAGGCAGGATGCCAGTCTGCGTTTGCTGCCAGTGTTAATGGTCTCATATAAAGACCGTGAAGAAGATAAGATGCGCGGTCTTGAGGCGGGCGCCGATTATTATCTCACCAAGGGCGGCTTTCATGATGAAGGTTTGTTGAGCGCCGTTGTTGATTTGATAGGCGAGGCCAAATCATGAGAATCGCAATCGTTAATGACTCGCTGATGGCAGTAGAAAGTTTACGTCGAGTGGTTACGTCGGTGTCAGATTATGAAGTCGCCTGGGTTGCCCATGATGGTGCCGAAGCGGTTTGGCGCTGTGGTTCGGATATCCCCGATTTGATTTTGATGGATCTCATTATGCCGGTGATGGATGGCGTTGATGCTACCCGTAAAATTATGGCGTTTAGTCCCTGTTCAATTTTGATTGTTACCTCAACTGTTTCTGGTCATGCATCCAAAGTGTTTCAGGCCATGGGCTATGGTGCGCTTGATGCGGTGAATACACCGGTGCTGGGAATGACGGGGGATGCATAAGGCAAGGATGAATTTTTACAAAAGGTTTCTACGATTGGGAAGCTGATTAAGCAGTATTCTAATACCGAGCCATCGAAGGTGGCGATGATAGGGGCGGCCGTGACAGAAACAAATGGCTGTTTGGTTGCTATCGGCTCATCTTCGGGAGGCCCCAAGGCTTTGTCAGTAGTGTTGAAATCATTACCCGCAGGCTTTTCTGCTCCTATTGTCATTGTCCAACATGTGGATCAGAAGTTTACTGCCGAGCTGGCAGTCTGGTTGGACAAGCAGTGTGAACTGGACGTTCGCTTGGCAAAAACAGGTGATAGATTAGTCCCTGGCAGGGTGCTGATTGCGGGGACTAACGACCATTTGATTTTAACTTCGCGCCACTCACTGGAATACACGCCTGACCCGGTGGAACAGGCATACCGGCCCTCGGTTGATGTTTTTTTTGCCAGTGTGGCAAAACATTGGGCGGGTGATGTTGTTGCCGTTCTGCTGACAGGTATGGGTAGAGATGGTGCTGAAGGACTACTGACGCTTAAAAACAAAGGTGTTTATACCATCGCTCAAGATGAGGCAAGCTGTGCGGTTTATGGTATGCCCAAGGCAGCGGCTCAAATGGGTGCGGCTCAACAGATTTTGCCAATAGACGATATTGCTTCTGAGTTGATCGCATTTTTTGATAACGGTAAAAAAGGTAGCAGACGTCATGAATGCTAGTGAAGAAGAATCAACATCATCAACGGATGTTGCAGCGTCTGAAGATGGTTCGCGTATTCGTGTCATGCTGGTTGATGATCAGAATATCGTTGCCGAGGCACTGAAACGTATGCTGGCCGATGAACCGGATATTGATTATCACTACTGTAGTGAGCCTGCCAATGCGATGAATGAAGCCATCGCATTTAAACCGACGGTGATTTTGCAGGACTTGGTGATGCCGGATATTGATGGTTTGATGTTATTAAAGTTTTATCGCTCACATCCTGAGATCAAGTCTATTCCTGTGATCGTT
>JAJRWO010000136.1 GCA_024276775.1 Gammaproteobacteria bacterium
AGGGGGATTACGGTGAATGCTGTTGCCCCTGGATTTATTGATACTGACATGACCAAGGGCTTGCCTGAGGAGCAAAAAGAGGCGCTAATGAAGCAGGTGCCATTGGGACGACTGGGTAAACCAGAAGAAATCGCTGCTGCGGTTAGCTTCCTGGCATCACCCGGGGCTGCCTATATCACCGGTTTTACCGTTGATGTGAATGGTGGTATGTATATGGGTTAAATGGCTTATTACTTCTTGAGCATGAAACTCAGGATTTAAAGATTAACAGTTTTATTTGGATTTCCTGTATTATTTACCGCGGCCTTGCTTGCAACTCGCGGTTAAAGGGATAAAATACCGGCCGCAGCCGGGTCTGCATACAAAATACCTTTGGAGAAAGAATTTATCATGAGCACTATCGAAGAACGCGTCAAAAAGATTGTCATTGAGCAGCTTGGGGTTAAAGAAGATGATGTCACTATCGAAGCATCTTTTGTCGATGATCTGGGCGCAGATTCCCTTGATACCGTTGAGCTGGTAATGGCTCTGGAAGAAGAGTTCGAGTGTGAAATTCCTGATGAAGAAGCTGAAAAGATTACGACAGTTCAGGAAGCCATCAATTACGTCAATTCAAATCAGGGCTAAAATAACAGTCTGAACGAGGCCGCAGCATTGCGTTTTCTTCAATATAGACGCGGCTAGCGGCCTTTTTCATTCAGTATCCATATTCGTTCGATCATTTCAGAGGTTAAATGAGAGTGACTCAACAGCGTCGTATCGTTTTGACAGGAATGGGCATGGTTGGCCCGGTTGGTTTATCTGTTAAAGAATCCTGGGATAATATTCTCGCAGGCAAAAGCGGTATTGCGCCGATTACCCATTTTGATGTTTCTGGATTCAGTGTTCGCTTTGGTGGTTCGGTGCATGGCTTTGAGGTTACCGATTACATTTCCAAAAAAGAATCCCGTAAAATGGATCCTTTTATCCACTACGGTATTGCTGCGGCAAAAGAGGCTATTGAAGATTCAGGCTTGGAGATAACGGCAGCAAATGCCGATCGTATAGGCGTTATGGTGGGTTCCGGTATTGGTGGGTTATCGGGCATTGAAAAATGCCGAGTGACGTTTGATAAATCTGGCCCACGCAAGATTTCGCCGTTTTTTGTGCCCGGTAATATTATCAACATGATCTCGGGCAACATTTCGATCATGTATGGTTTGAAAGGGCCAAACATTGCTATTGTTACGGCCTGTTCTTCTGGTACCCACAATATTGGCGAGGCGGCACGTATTATCGAGCGCGGTGATGCTGACGCCATTGTTGCGGGTGGCGCTGAAATGGCAACCTCGGCAACGGGCTTGGGTGGTTTTGCTGCGGCTCGCGCCTTGTCTACACGCAATGATGACCCAACAACCGCCAGTCGTCCCTGGTCCTTGGATAGAGATGGATTTGTCCTCAGTGATGGTGCCGGTGTGGTAATGGTTGAAGAATACGAACATGCCAAGGCGCGTGGTGCCAATATCTATGCTGAAGTGACAGGTTTTGGAATGAACGCTGATGCCTATCACATGACCTCACCTAGCGAAGGCGGTGAGGGTGCTGCCAAGTGTATGGCATTGGCATTAAACGATGCAGGCATTAATCCTGATCAAGTCGATTACATCAATGCCCATGGCACATCAACACCTGCGGGTGACAAGGCTGAAACGATGGCGGCTAAACGGATGTTTGGTGATCATGCTTATAAACTGGCGATGAGTTCAACCAAATCGATGACAGGCCATTTACTGGGTGCTGCTGGTGGTATTGAAGCTATTTTTACTGCACTGGCGATACGTGATCAGGTTGCACCTCCCACCATCAATTATGGTACGCCTGACCCTGAATGTGACCTGGATTATGTGCCGAATGAAGCGCGACCCATGAAGATTGACACCGCTATCTCTAACTCGTTTGGCTTCGGTGGCACTAATGGTACACTGGTGTTGTCAAAAATTTAGTTTAATCACAGGGATGTACAATTCTCTGCCAGCTTGAGATCCAGGGCGTTGAACAATCAATTACAACACTGCCTTAAGTTGGATGATGAGTTCGATTTGTTGCGTCTGCATCAAGCCGACCCGGAACGTTATCCTCATTTGTTTGAAAGCGTGTTACATGGCACGCCGCAGTCGCGTTATGACATTCTGTTTGCCTTTCCGGGTGAAACCATCAGCGCTGATGATCAAGCCTTTTTGCCGCAGATGAGTCAGGCTTGGCAACAACATATCAGCATAAAACCGTCTCGGTTCCCCTTTAATGGCGGCTGGTTTATCTACCTTGGTTATGAATTGGCCAATGAGATCGAACCTGTCCTCGAATTACCCGTATCCACCGGTCCACTGCCCACGGCCTTTGCCACTCGAATTCCGGTGGCGGTGATTCGTGATCATCAAAATAGATGTTGTTATCTTGTTTGTGAACCGGGTTCTGAGGCACTGTTGCCACAGATCAAGCAGGATATTGTTGAATTGGCGGCGATTGCTGAAAAGCCCACCAAACCGCAAGTTTTGAGCATTGTAGAAGAGCCGTCAGATAGATTTATTGAAGGTGTCAACAGAATTCGTGATTATATTCATGAGGGGGATGTGTTTCAGGTTAATTTGTCGCGTGTTTGGCAAGCCGAATTGGCCGATACGACTCCCGCACAACTGTATCAATCCCTGCGTGATAATAATCCGGCACCGTTTGCCGCGCTGGTTACTATCAGGGACAAGGCGATTATCAGCTCATCACCTGAGCGGCTGGTGGATATTGTGGATGGTCATGCCAGCACCCGCCCAATTGCTGGCACACAGCCACGAGGCATGGACAAAAATGCCGATCAAACCTATTCAAAAACGCTGTTAGCCCATCCAAAAGAACGGGCTGAACACGTCATGTTGATTGACCTTGAGCGTAACGATCTTGGTCGAGTTTGTCTGCCAGGCACAGTCAAAGTCGATGAGCTGATGGTGCTGGAGAGCTATGCTTATGTGCATCATATTGTATCGAATGTGAGTGGCCAGCTACGCCCAGGAATTACCCCCGTTGATGTCATTCGTGCTGTGTTTCCTGGCGGAACGATTACCGGCTGTCCAAAGGTTCGTTGCATGCAGATTATTCAGGAGCTGGAACAAGCTTCACGCGGCCCCTATACTGGGTCTGTTGGCTATATTAGCCACTGTGGCCGCATGGATTTCAATATATTGATTCGAACGATGTTGCTGGATGGTAATCAATTGAGCTTTCGTACCGGTGCCGGAATTGTCGCAGACTCTGTTGCCGAATCTGAACTACAAGAGACACGCACCAAGGCGCGTGGCTTGTTAAAGGCATTAGGAATTGATGACGATGTTTCTGCTTAACGGTGTCAAGGCTGACACATTGAGTTTGCAGGATAGGGGGCTGCAATATGGGGATGGTCTATTTGAAACCATTGCCGTACGCAATCATCAGCTCGAATTCTGGCAGCGCCACATGCAACGCCTGCTTGATGGCTGTCAGCGTTTGCGTATTTCAGTGCCCGATCCAGAATTATTATTAGCAGAAGCACGGCAGTTGCTTGATGGTCGTGGTGATGCAGTATTAAAAATCATTGTCACGCGTGGTCAGGATGGGCGCGGTTATCGAGCGACGACCGACTCGGGATCAAAACCAAGTCGCATCCTGGCGGTCAACGATTTGCCTGATTATCCCGCCGACAATCAAGCCAACGGAGTTGTCGTGAGGTACTGTGACACTCGGCTGGGCACTAACCCGGCCCTTGCGGGCATAAAACATCTCAATCGACTTGAACAAGTCATGGCACGCAGTGAGTGGCAAGATGAATTTATTTTTGAAGGCTTGATGCTAGCTGCCCATGGGCGTGTCACAGAAGGCACCATGAGCAACCTGTTTTTCGTCAAGGCGGGCATTTTGCATACACCCGATTTGTCTCACTCAGGGGTGGCTGGAATTGTGAGGGATGTGGTTTTAAAACTTGCCCGAAAACAACAGATTCCTGTACTGATTGGACATTACAATAAGGCTGACTTTACGGCTGCTGATGAGGTATTTATTTCTAACTCCTTGATTGGTGTTTGGCCGGTTTGGCGGCTGGAACAGCAACGATTTTCGGTAGGTTCGGTGACAAAAAAACTAATCTCAGCCGTTGATGCCGCCTGTTTGAAAGATGTTACACATGAAGCTATTTAAGTGGATAACTCAAATATTAGCGGTGCTGGTTGTGGCTGGCAGCGTCATTGCCGGTTGGTTTACGTTACAACTATTCAGTTTTAAAAATAGTCCTATTAATCTGAACCAGGAACAGGTGTTTGTTGTTACATCAGGATCCAGCCTCAACAAAATTGCCCGTACCTTGCAGGCTGAAGGGCTGATTGATCAACCTCGGTATTTAACGTTGCTCGGTCGCTGGTATGGCCATGCTGAAAACCTGAAAGTGGGTGAGTTTTTGTTAAACCCCGGTATGACGCCACTGCAAGTGCTGGATAAAATTGTCGCGGGTAATGTGTTGCAATACAAGTTGACGCTGGTGGAAGGCTGGACTTTTAAACAGGTGATCCAGGCCATCAATGGACATGAAAAACTAAACCATGAACTCAAGGGCTTAAATGCAGAGCAAATCATGCAAAAACTGGGCAAGCCTGACGAACACCCTGAAGGGCGCTTCCTACCCGAGACCTATCAATTTACTGCCGGCATGACAGATCTCGATTTTCTTAAACGTGCCTATGAAGCAATGGAGAAAACCCTGCAACAGGCGTGGCAACAGCGGGATAAGGGGCTGCCGTATCAATCGCCCTATGAAGCGCTAATCATGGCTTCAATCATTGAAAAAGAAACTGGGCTGCCATCAGAACGTGCTGAAATTGCAGGTGTTTTTGTTCGTCGTTTAAAAAAGAATATGCGTTTGCAAACTGACCCCACAGTGATTTATGGCATCGGTGATAGTTATGACGGTAACATCAGACGACGCGACTTAAGACGCGATACACCTTATAACACCTATACCCGTCATGGCCTGACACCGACACCGATTGCTTTGCCCGGTGCTGATGCCATTCATGCCGCCCTGCATCCTGCCGCAGGTAATAGCCTCTATTTTGTCTCCAAGGGAAATGGTAGCCATTATTTTTCCGCCAGTCTGAAAGAGCACGTCAATGCAGTGCGAAAATACCAACTTAAACGTTAAGAGAGGCAGAATGAGCCGAGGATTATTTTTAACCATTGAAGGCATAGAAGGGGTGGGTAAATCCACCAATATGGAATATGTGCACAGGACGTTAATGGCAGCGGGAATAGAAGTGGTATTAAGCCGTGAGCCGGGTGGCACTGAGCTGGGTGAAAAAATCCGTGGCCTGGTGCTAGATCATCGCAATGGCAGTATGATTGATGACACCGAATTGCTGCTGATGTTTGCCGCCCGTGCTCAACACCTGGCCGAGGTTATCGAACCTGCTCTGGCAGCAGGTAAATGGGTGCTGTGCGACCGTTTTACCGATGCCACCTATGCCTATCAAGGCGGTGGCCGTGGCATTGCCATGCAACGCATTGCCGAGCTTGAACAGTGGGTTCAGGCAGATCTTCGCCCCGATGTAACGCTGCTGCTTGATGCGCCTGTTGAAATTGGTCTGGCCCGTGCTGCTGGCCGGCCACAAGCGGCGGATCGCTTTGAACGAGAAAAGCAGGCCTTTTTTGAAAAGGTGCGTCAGGCCTACCTGGATATGGCGGCCGAGCAATCACAGCGTTACCATATTATTGATGCCTCGCAACCTCTGGATCAGGTTAAAACGGCCCTCAATGAAATCATCAATTGCCTGGTTAAAAAATGATGGCCTCACTCTTACCCTGGCAACAATCACAATGGCAGCGTTTACAGGAAAGTCGTCAACAGGGACGTTTGCCACATGCCTTGCTGTTGACGGGGCCTCAAGGGCTAGGGAAAAGGCAGTTTGCGATATTGTTCGCCCAAAGTTTGTTATGCCGGGCAAACAATGCTGATGCGACGCCCTGTGGCCAGTGTCGTTATTGTCAGCTTTTTCGGGTGGGCAGTCACCCTGATATTAGCCTGATATCGCCTCTGGAAGGCAAAAAAGCCATCGCCGTTGATCAAATACGTGGCCTTGGCCAGTTCATGGCGCTTAAATCCCAATATGCGGGCTATAAATTGGTGCTGATTAACCCGGCAGAGGCCATGAATATCAATGCCAGTAATAGCCTGTTAAAGACGTTGGAAGAACCTTCGGCAGAGACCGTTTTGCTGCTGATTACCCACCAGCCAGCCCAATTACCAGCGACTATCCGGTCACGCTGTCAGGAAATTCGTTTTGGTACCAGCGAAACAGCAGAAAATCGTGCCTGGCTATCACAGCAATTACCTGCGGACACGGATATTGATCTGCTGCTTTCATTGGCGGGTGGAGCACCCTTCAGAGCCATACAATTGACCGATGAGGGTTTACTTGAGCAACGGCAAACACTGTTTGATGGCGTGGGCCAACTTGCCCGTCTAACGCTTGATCCTGTCAGTTTAGCGACCCAGTTGAACAAGGCCAACTCAGGCTGGGCCTTGTTGTGCCTCTATTTCTGGGTGGCGGATATGATTCGTCTGACGGCAACGAAGCAAACGTCTACCCAGCTAAATAACCCAGATTTGCGCCAACCTTTGCTTAAACTTGCGAATCAGGTATCGTTAACAAGCCTATTTAAGTTACAAGATAGAATCAGGCAGGCGCAGCAGGAATTCGAGCGTAATCTGAACCCTGCTTTGGTGATGGAATCTGTGCTGATGGAATGGCAGAATACCTTTCGTATTAGAAAAAGAAAAATAGCTTAAAGATAAAACACATTAGGTACG
>JAJRWO010000137.1 GCA_024276775.1 Gammaproteobacteria bacterium
AAAGCGATATTAATGGTTAGGGAAAGGCCATTTAAACTGTGTTTATGGTGTTTTCAAGGTAACTGACAATAACAGAAGTAAAAATTTTAGCGAAAAATAAATGCATGCACACTTAAGATTTTTTAGACGATTCAATGCATAATCATTGCGTGTTCGCGGGTAATCAGGCTGATTGTGATGCCGGGAATATCAGCTTTCAGTAGAAAAGAAATGGCAGCGATTTCGGCCAGCAGATTTTGCTTGATAGAGCGCCGCGTCGGCGCGGGAAAACATTTCGCTGCGGCTGTCGTTTTTTCTATTCATGCAGGTGACACCGATGCTGACGGTGGCCGATACGTGAGAGCTATCGCAGATAATGCAGGTCTCTTCAATTTTTTGACGCAGACGTTCAGCTAACAGCGTAGCGCCTTCGTGGCCGGTATTACTGAGCAGAATGAGAAATTCCTCGCCACCATAACGGAATACCATGTCAGAGGTTCGAATTGCGGTTTGAGCAGCCTCGGCAACGGCCTTAATAACGCAGTCACCTATGGCGTGACCGTAGGTGTCGTTGACTTTTTTGAAGTGATCAATATCCATGGCCAGCAATGATAGTTCTGAATCGTGACGGGTTGAAAGGTTGACTTCCCTGTCAATGATTTCATCCATACTTGCTCGGTTATTGACGCCGGTGAGCGGATCTTTATGTGCGGCCTCAATTGCTTTTTGATAGAGCAGGGCGTTGCGCAGCGGATAGACCAAACCACACAATAGGGACTCAATAAGGGTGATTTCGGCTTTGTTGAACTTGTTGTGACGACTGATGACTAGCTCCCCCAACGATTCGCCTGCGACAACCAAGCGATAGGTGCACGAATGCTCAGCAGCTTTGCCGATAATATGGTTAATGGCCCGTTCCTGATGGTTGTAACGGAGGCATTGATAGTTCATTAGCTTGATAATTTCATGGGCAAAGATATCGATGAGTTTGTCCACTTCCAACGTGGTTTGTAAAATGCCGGATAGTTTCAGCACTTTTTGCAGCCCGTCTTTATTGTCTTCTTTGCCGGGTAAAGTAGATGCCAAGGCAAGGTTGCCGAGTTGGTCGTAGCGCGGCTGCTCAACCTCTTGTACTAATGCATTCATAAAAAGTCTCCTGACTGCCTTTAGCTTAAGCGATATTCATGCCAACAATTTAATTGGCGCTGAATTTTATTAAAATCAACGGGTTAAAGATTCGGGTAGCGTTGTTCAATCTATTTCCGGCAAGTTTTTGACACTCAAAAGGCAGTGATTTTGCCTGTCTACAACGCTTGATTGTCACTTTTCCGGCGTTGACTGGAATATAAAAATATACAGTATTTCATTATGATATAGAGATAAATTATAGCGATACACTATAAATATTCAATAACTTAAGGTAGATTTAATGAGGAAAGCAATTGCCGCCAACATAACTAGGGAACGGGCCTTCTACCTGCTTGAAACAGCGAGGATGTAGTGAATCTGGCGTCTGTATTAGTCGGGTATCGTTTTTCTATCTCCATAACTGGCAAGTTCAAAACAAAAACTCGAGCCTTTGCCCACTTCGCTGTCAACATGGATTTCACCACCATGCCTGTTAATGACGGTTTTTACAAAGGCTAGACCCAGGCCTGAGCCTTGAATGTTGGCTCGATCAGCACTGTTGACTCGAAAATAGCGGTCGAATACTTTTGCCAGGTCTTGCTTGGGTATGCCTAGACCGTTGTCATTGATACAGCAGCGAACCTGCCCTGCTTGTTCTTGAATAGTGACTTCGACGTGGGTGTTTTTGGGGCTGTATTTGATGGCATTGCTGAGCAGGTTAATTAAGCTGCGCTCCAGAAATTTGGCGCTTCCCATAATATAAATAGGGTTTTCAGGGCTGAGGTCGTGTATTTGTATGTGCTTGACAGAACTTTGGTGCCAGATACTGTCAATTGCATTGGCAACGATAATGCATAGGTCAAGCGGTTCGAAGTTTAGGTCGACCGAATGTTCTACTTGGCTCAGATCGAGGAAGTCGTTTACCAGGTTGAGGGTGCGGTTGCTATAGGTCTCGACCCAGTCAACGATTTCTGTTTTGCTCATGCGTTGTTCATCGAGTTTGACAATTTGTACCAGTGCCAGCAGTGAGGCGAGCGGTGAACGTAAATCATGTGAAAGAAAGCTGAAGGTCTCAGCGCGTTGGCGTTCGGCATTGCGCAAATAGGAAATATCGGAGAGATTGATGATCAAGCCACTGATGTGGTGTAGCTCTAATGCTAAGGGGCTGAGTTGAATCAGCAGGTCATGTCCGCTGCAGGAGCGACTGTTCAGTTGTTGTGACTTAGCCTTAAGCAGCGTTTGCCGAAGTACTTGTGGCCAGGCTTCCGGACCCTCGAGTTCAATCCTGTTCAGCAGTGGTGAAACATATTGGTGGCGCAATTTATCGATGCTAAGGCTCAAACCAAGTTGGTTGATAGCCTTGGCATTGATAAAATTGATTTGGCCGAGGTTGTTGGTAACGATAACACCATCGGCCATCTGGTTCAGGCTATCGTCCATAAAGCGTCGCATGGCACGAATGCGTGTGCCGGTTTCTTGTACCTGAAGGATGCGTGCTTCAAAAATTTCCAGTGAGCTGTTGAGGGTGACAGATTCTTGCGGGAAATAAGGTTTAAGCAGGTCAAGCAGTAGGGTGATTTCCTGTTTGTTAAGTGTGCGTGATTCTGTTAGCGAGATGGCTAATGACCAGTTGGGTCGTTGGTATGGCCTTAGATCAATGATGGTTTGATTTTGTGTCGATTTGAATTCTGGTTCAGGTGTTTGTTGCCACTTTGCCACAGGGATGTCATCACCCTGATAAAGGCGCCATGCACAAACGGGAATTAGCATGCTGATAAATTGCATACTGGGCTCTAAATCTTCATCTTTGGGCGACAGCAGCGCAGGTTCTTGGTGCAGGCGGATGAGTTCCTGGTTGAGAAACTGGCTGGCTTGTTCCAGTCTGCGCCAACTCCAAAGTGGATAGGCGAGCATCAGCACCAACAAGGGTGCAGCGGGTGGAAACCAGTACTGCAGGTTGATGAGTGAGAGTAGGCTGATTGCCAGTGTGCCGAGGATGAGTGCGGCAGACATAAGCAGGGCATTGCGTGGCGAGAGTCGTGGAAAGAGAAATACAGGCAGGAGAGCGATAAGAACACTGAGGATGAGCCGGGCTTGTGGGCTTAGCTCTTCGATGGTGAGTCCCTCACGCAAGGCATCAAAAATATTGGCATTGACCTCAACCCCAGGCATGGGCTGGTTGAAGGCGGAGACGGGTGTTGGCAATAAATCCCCCAAGCCTGATGCGGTGGCTCCAATAAAAATGATTTTGTCGCGCAATGTCGCTCTCAGGTCTGGATCATGCAGCACTTTTGCGTAAGACATATATTTGAAATGCCCGGGTGGCCCGGCATAGGGGGTCAGGGCATGGAAGTCACGTTTCAGATAATGGAGGTTGTTATTGTTCATGTCACTCTCCGGATCGCGCTTCCCTGGGAGTCGTTGCGGTATTGAACCAAGCATATCCAACAGTGCTACGCTTAGGTGCGGCCAATACGCATCTGAGAGTCCCTCTTTTAAATAGACACTGCGTGCAAGACCGTCTACATCCAGTTCGACATGAGCATGGCCAAGGCTATAAACGCTGTTGACCAGATCGGGCAGGGGTAGGGTTTCAATCAGTTGCCCGCCAAAATAACGCTGCTCCAGTAGCACCGGTAGAATCACGCGGCCATTGTTTTTGATTGCCTCGGCCAGTAACTGATCACCGTCAGGGTCATGCCGATCAGGCTCTGCAAAGATGATGTCAAGCACCAC
>JAJRWO010000138.1 GCA_024276775.1 Gammaproteobacteria bacterium
ACCTTGCCTAGCACGCCTTCCAACTGTCCCTCATCCATATTAGCGGGTTTCAGAATTACATCGCGGGCAATGTCAAAGACTTCGTTCATATTGGGCTCCGTTAGATTAAAGACGACGGTGACTAGCGGCGGGCAGGCTACGACGAATGGATGCCAGTTGCTCTCGATCAATGCCGGCAACCACCATACCTGAACCACGCTGCAAACGGTCAATCACTACCCCCCAAGGATTCACTACCATGCTGTCACCATGGGTCTCGCGGCCATTGATATGAAAACCACCCTGCGCTGCTGCAACAACATAACAGAGATTTTCAATGGCACGAGCACGCACCAGTACTTCCCAGTGCGCCTTGCCAGTCACGGCGGTAAAGGCCGCAGGCAACACCAGTAACTCCATCCCCTGGTCAAGCATTTTGCGAAACATTTCGGGAAAACGCAGATCATAACAAACCGCAATTCCCATACGACCAAAGGGAGAGTCAATCACGACAACCTCCGTACCGTGCTCAATGGTTTCAGACTCGGTGTATTTTTCGCTGCCACCTTCGAGTGAAACATCAAATAAATGCACCTTATTGTAACGAGCAACCTGCTCACCGGTATGATCAAAAACCAGGCAAGCGGCCAACACCTTGTTAGCCACTGTCGCCACCATAGGAATGGTGCCACCCACAATCCAGACGCCATATTTTTGGGCCTGCAAAGCAAGAAAATCCTGGATTGGACCTACACCATCCTGCTCACGCATCATGATTTTTTCCTGCTCATCCATCCCCATAATGGCAAAATTTTCTGGCAACACCACCATCCCGGCACCATGGGCCACCGCTTGGGCAATCAAACGCCCTGCCTCAAGCAGGTTAGCATTTACATTTGGCCCCGAGGCCATCTGAATGGCGGCAACACAATTTTGATTCATTCCTGCTTTAACTCCAACGACTCTTCTAAAACCACATCTTTTTCAATTATATTTATTTCTTCCATCGCCGGCTCCGCCGCCACATCAACGACAGGCAGTGCTTCATCAACAATACCGGCTTGATTCATATCAGCAGCCTCAACATCCGTCAAAAGCGCTGCCTCGTCATCCACTGCAATCACCACCAGCGCCACACCATCAATCTCGTCAAAGCCTGGCTGCAGCTCAATCCGATCCGAAACAACCCCCAGAGAGACCAACCAAGCCCGAAGTTCTTGCCCCCAAAGCTCACCCGTTTCATTTTTTGGGTAACGTAAGGCCAGATAGGCATCCGGGTTCGCAATCAATTTTTTCACGACAGCCCGCACACCATCGTGCTCAGCCACGACATCACCCTGACGAGGCATAAACCAGAACGCTGTATCAAGCGCGACAACCGACCCTTCAGCCGCATGGCCCGCCGGAGCCAAGCACAGTAACAACATAAAGAAATATTTCATCATGCGGAGAATATCATTAATAACAGCATCGGGGATAACCACATATTACTTACTCGAACGAACCACATCAACCGACTCAATCAGTGGTTCATCCCAACTGCCCGTCACTTGATAATAAATTCCAGTTGCCTTATCTACCTCAGTTTTGGTCAGTTTTTCGATCAAAGCCAACACCACTGCAGGCCCTATCTGACCAGTCAACAGCGCTGCCAACGTTGGCAATCCAGAGGTAACATGTGGCACCACTTTGACACGCTGGTCATAGTCTTTGCTAGCCAAACCCACCCGTCCCTGCAAATCGATGCGCGCAGCCGGACCATCCATAAAAAACTTTTGTGTGTATGCATCGCCATCACGGATATCAAAATGACCACGCAGATCATCAAAAGCAAAACCTTTGCCAAAAAAATCACTAAAATCAAGCAGCAGGCGTCGCGGCAAGGCGGTAATACTCAACAAACCAAAAAAACGCCCTGCCCCCGGCTCTACATCTAATAAACGACCATCTTCAAAAGAAAAGCCCACTGTCCCAGTCAAACTAGCGAGATCATAATCCAGCAATGGGCCATCCCAGTTTAGACTTAACTTGACTGAGCCAGCGGCATCTCTAACCGTTTCCACATAGCCTAATCCAGCCAACATTGCACCCAGATCATACACCTTTAGGTCAGCGCTAACCCGAGAGTGATGCTGATGCGTTTTCAGCCACTGACCTTTAATGCTGATATCGACAATATCAGACCGGGCCTCAAGACTATCAATCCGCATCCCGAGTGGTAGCCGGCGTGTTTTTAGACTCATATACCCCAGATTCAGGCCTCCAAAACGCGTCTTTTTGCTAGTAACGATCAATGGTGGCAGATCCTTTGGATCAACGGACTCACCGACCATTTCAGCCGCATTAGTCTTTGACTCCCCTCTGCTGATATAAAGATAATCCAGATCCATTTTCAGAACATGGTTCATATTATCCGGCAACCAGATCTGACCAGCCACTTCGTCACTTTTCAAATCTGCCGTCCAGACGCCAGCGGCGAGTTCAGCATGGAGCTGTACATTGTGCAAGGTTTGCGAGAATAACTCGGCATTACCGATCCGTAAATCGACCCGATTAACGATGACATTTTTTTTCAGTTCAGTTTGACTTTGATTTTGATGTTGCGCCACGGAAAACAGTGACTGCCATTCAGTATAAACAAATCGTTCTAATTCACCTGTTATTCTCAAACCCGGTTTTTGCGGCCGCTCAGCAACACCCGCAAAGCGCAATTCGCCCGACTGCAAACCTTGACTGCCCTGCAACTCAAGCACGCCTGTCATCGTCTCTGCGTCATAATCAAAAACCCAGTGGCTGGACTGGTCGTCAAAGCGGGCAGACACGTTTAACAACCGCACCTCTGGCGCAGTTTTTTGCAGCGGCGCAGGCAGCTGTACATTTATCCCCTGCAGAGTTGAGTCAAGCACCAAACTTGATGAGGGTGATGCAGCACCATTCATTCCGCGAGGAATTTTCAGCTTCGCCTGCCACAAGGCCTCACCATCAAGATGAGGAAAGACAAACAAATCAAACCGTTTTTCAAGCTCAGCAAGACGAGATTCCCCCTCCGCTACAAATACGATATTGGACGCGTCATCGGATAATTTTTGGGTATAAATATCAACATTGGCAGGCTGACCCATTACCACAGCGCTTATGCCTTGGCCCGACAAACCTTTATCTGAAAACTCGACCTCACCAAACAGACTGTTTAAATCAACCCCCAGGCGCGTAAAGTCGATAGCCACATCTTCAAACTTAACGCGACCAAGGGTTTCAATGTCAACCCCACTGACCAGCGGAATATTGAGCCCCAAATCAAGCTGGCTATCCCCCATCGCCTTTGTGTCCTGACTAAAGCTGCCAAAGCGTTTCTGCAACGGGCTTTGATTAATAAAGTTAATCAAATCACCCGCACTGCCTTCAGCGCGTCCCTGCAAACTCAATAGCGCAGACACAGCCTGCATATCGGCTATTTCAACCGCGACATGCCTGATATCAGCCGCCAACACTTTGCCCGCCTCGGCATCAACAGTCATACGACTAGCAACAAATGCCACTTCTGCCTCAATCTGTTCTATCCGAGGCCAATCTTGAGCATAATCAAGAATCCCATCGCTGACATTAAAGCGAATTTCAAATCGCCCAGAAGCATCA
>JAJRWO010000139.1 GCA_024276775.1 Gammaproteobacteria bacterium
AAAAGCGTAACCAAGCCCTCTACCACCTCAACAAAGCAACATTACTGCGCATGCAGGGAAAATTTAAAGATAGCAATACAGAACTGGAAAAAGCTAAACGTATTAGCAAAGAACTGGAAGCATTAAGCATAAGAGAGCAAGCCTCCGCAATGACAGTGAACGATGCCATGCGCAGTTATTTGCCACCCGCCTTTGAGCAAGTAATGATTTACTGTTTCAAAATTATTAACTATCTTGAACTAAATAATATTGATGATGCGCGGGTTGAAACCCTGCAACTGGATGTATTTCTTAAACATGCATTCGATGAAAAAGAGCCCCCTTTTGCCCGCTATCTCAGCGGCCTGGTGTATGAAGCGAACAAAGAATTAAGCGATGCTCTGATTGCCTATCGTAAGGCGTATCAAGCCTATAAAGAAGCGAAACTGGATATACCCAGGCAGTTACAAAAAGACTTGCTACGCCTCACTGATCATCAAGGTCTTAGCAATGAACATCAAGGTTATCTGAAAGCATTCAAGTTGAAAGACTGGCCGACACAGACTGAAATCAAGCAACAAGGCGAAGCTGTTGTGATTGTTTTCGATGGCCTGATACCAAATAAAAATGAAACGGCCATCAATGTCCCGGATCCCGAAGACGGCCAATTACATCGCATTGCCATCCCATTTTACGAAAAAAGAAAAACCAATATTAAAAAAATGCAGATGACAGTTAGCAATAACTCGATTTCTGGCGAACTGTTTTCATCTTTGGATAAACAAGCTGAAAACAACTTAAATAATAAAATGCCCGCCATCATCGCACGCGCTATTGCCAGAGTCTCTATTAAGAACAATCTCGGTGATAATATGCAAAAGCAAAGTCCCTTGCTGGGAGTATTAACAAATCTGGCTGCTTTTGTGAGCGAAAAAGCCGATACTCGCGCCTGGTACAGTTTGCCACAAAAAATCATGGTTAGTCGTATCGTATTAGCGCCTGGAAATTATAAGCTGGAAATAATATTAAATAATGCTGCCAATACCACTGTCGCCACAAAATCACTTAATATAATGACTAAGCAACAACAAAAACAATTTTACAGTTGGCACTGGCCTGCCTCCACTATTATCAGTAAGAGAGACAATCATGCGCGCACTACACACTTTGCTACTGTCGACCATCGTATTAATTAGCGCTTGTACAGGTACAGAAATAAAGCCCAGCTGGCTAGATGGCTACAGTGAACGCTATCCATCACAACTTTATTTAACCGGGCAGGGCGGTGCTGACCATCTGAATGACGCCAAAGACAGGGCGCGTGCAGACCTGGCAAAACAATTTGAGGTCGCTATCAACGAACGCACTCAGCAACAACAGCAATACAACAAACAACAACAGGGCGAACAAAGCACAGAAAAATTACAACAAAGCGTCTCTCGGCAGCTAATCACCCAAACCACTCGAACTGTACAAGGTATCAAAATCACCAAGACCTGGTACGACAAAGCCACACATAAACATTATGCCCTGGCAGTACTATCGCGCAACCAAGCCAAACAAAATTTTGAACAACAAATCAACAGACTTGATCAACAAAGCAAACAAAAAATAAAACAGGCCGAAGCGGAAAATAATAAATTAAAAAAAGCCGCCCATGTTCAACAAGCAATAGAGGCTCAACTCAAACGTCAAAGTGCACAGAGCGCGTTACAAGTGGTTGATTTCAGTGGCCGAGGTAAACCAGCCAGCATTTCTTTAGCTGAATTAATACACGCACGCGATAGTTTGATTGACAAAATAACACTGTCAACCAAGACAAGCGGTGCATTGGCACCACAATTGAAATCTATTCTTAGCGGCAATACTGCCCATGCAGGTTTTCAGATAAGTGACAAAAATTTAACAGACTATGCCCTGTTGGCGGAAACAAAACTTGACCCTCCAATCAGAAAAAATAACTGGATCTGGCTGCGCGGCACACTAGAATTAAGATTAATAGATAACAACAGTAAAGTCATCGGTGTGCAACGTTGGCCCATTAAAACAGCTTCTGTCACCATCGAACAAGCAGAGCAACGTTTACTCAGCGGCATCGATATAATTTTAAAAAATGAGCTACGGATGACGCTACTTGGTTTTTCTGGTTCAGACTAATAAATGTTATATGGTTTTCATTTATTAAGATCACAGCTAATGATTTTCAGCGTCTGATCGTTAAAAAATTATAGAGATATTGTAGGTGAGTTGGGTTTATTTTTTTGCAATGTGCTGACAACAGCATCAACAGCACGCTCAAAAACAGGTATATTATCTATCACCGATGCTTGGCCAGAACGAAATTTTGATGCCAATTGATTAAAACTAAAATCTGCGGCTACCTTAAAACGCCAATTAATGAAAGTGCATTCTCCTAGCATATCGCTCTTCCAGGCCAGTTTTATTTTTTGTGTTTTCCCCCTGCTATCGGTCAAAGAAATCCACTGACCAGTTTTCAATTCCAGTGTCATGCCCCAAAATTTATCGTCAATCTCTGGAAGGGTTTTGTCATTTACAAATGCAGATGACAAAACAATTTCTTCAATATTTTCATCAAAGAGCTCAGATGCAATGGCCTTTTTTCTGGATGTTGTTTTATCAGGGTTTATATCGGCCAATAATTCATCTAATAAATTATCAACATCATACGTTTCAGATAAGCTCTTGCGCATAGCATCAAGCTCCTGCTCTATGTTTTTAGAACTGCTTAACTCGGCGTTATTTATATCTATATTTGCCTTGATCTTTACTGTTTTTATTTCTGGATTTTTCTCCCCCCGCAACGCGGATATATGAATATCTTTAAGATTAGCCAATAATTCATCAGTTTTAGCAGGGGGATAATAAACACTATCTATCTCTTGTCTAAAGGTATCTATCAATTGCGGAATAATTTTCACTAAGCGTTGGCGATCAGAATTACTGTGATTTGATTCAGATGACCAAATTAAAACGTCAATAAAACGCAGATTTTCTTTCCAGTGCTCACTGTTATCGCCATCATTTAGGTAGGTGTTTAACATTACTTTTTTCCATGGCCCATCAAGCAGTTCAAATACCGTCTTAGGTATTTTTCGATTGTTAATGGCAACTGATAATATATCGGCAACCCAGGCGCTGCTTAACGCATGTTGCTCACGGGTCTGGATTCTCTGCTTACTTTGTTCCTGTGATTTTTTTGCCTGTTCTTCATAAGCTTGTAAAAAACTTTCAAATTCATTCAATAACTGTTCAAATATTTTTGAATCAGAGATATAATCTGTACATATTTTATTGACTAAGGATTCAATTTTTTCAACGCTTTTACAGTTATCAGCCGTGATGTCATTGCCTAGGCCAAGTGTCGATTTAGCCATTAAGTTTAATAGTTTTTTTGCTGGGTGCTGTTTATTTCCAAAAAAATCGCTGTCAACCAGTGCAATTTTAATCATGGGGATTTGTAGTCTAGCCAACAAAGCTTTGGCGATAGTCGGAAGATTGATATCATCAAGAATATAATCAAACATCATGTCGACAATATTGATGATGTCATTGTCCAGGACACTGATTTTTCCATTACGTTTCAAGGTTGAAATTTCAGTTCGCAATGCTTCATTTGAAGCACCGACATTCAGCTGTTGTAAACTCGATAGGATTTCAATGACATCGCTAGAATCACTTAGCTGTGTAGCATCATGAACATTACCTCGGTCTTGTTTGCCGAGTAAGCTTCTTAACGTATTAAGCACTGAGCCAGATTGTTCAGGCTCACGATATCCAGCACCGCTGTCCAATGATGCCTGAGTAGGACTAATAATATTGTTATCTTCGAGCCAGCTAGCTTCACCTGTATCTGCTTGTTGATGATAATTAGCCGGTTTTTTTTGAATACGCATTTTCAGCTTGGGCAATATGCCAGCAGTAATGAAAAGAACATTTATTTCATCATACAGCGGCTGAAGATTGCCGAGCACATGTTTATCAAACAGTTTATAAATAATCAGTCTGACCTTAACCTCACAATCAAGCGATTTAAGCCCTTCATCAAAGGCCAGACAAATGACTTTTGGCCCAATAGGTATCTGATCAATTTCAAGTTTGGTGTTATCAAAAATAGTTTGAAAACGTTGTTCAAGAGCGTATATTTCACGCGGATAACGACTTTTGCTCTTTGCTACCATGCCGGTGATTGCCAGCGATTCTTCCAAATCAACTTCGTCTACCAAACTCATCTCGTCTGAATCCAACTCTGTTTTAGGCTTGTCTTTTTGAATAAAGCTGGATGAAAATCGAAATTTTTCAAAATTAGTATTCAGATAACTTTGAAAGCTGCCCTCAAGCGTTTTTCGCGCAATCCGCAACTCACGCATGGTATCAAAATAGTGATTTTGATCCTGGTCATTTTTTGCCTTGTCTGCCAGATCAAAGAGAATATCATCCGCATTATCCAGCATCCTTTGCAGTAAGGCTGGCAGAAATTTACTGGCAATGTTGCGGCTCTCACCAAGGAGATATTGGGTTTGAGCTATATTTTTATTAGCTCTTAGCGGAATGACTTTACCTTGTTTCATCGGCCTCTCTTTGTGTTTTATATTGCTGGTTTTAATGCACGAGAACCTACACAAAGGTTAGCGACTGATGACCCTGTGTCTTGAGGGGCGCAACTGGGTTTGGATTATGTTTTTGTAGGAACTGTGAACCCGGTCAAAAAGACGGGAGATTCAAACCGTCGACTATTGATTTTAATTAATATACTGTTTTCTGGATAAAGTACTGCCATTTCCGGCCGTTATTTTTTATAGTGTATTTATCCTAATACAGCCAATCCGATGAGTTGTTATGAATGCCGAGTCTGTTCAAGTTATAAATCCTGCGGGGCAAGATAATCAAAGCTTTAAGCCTAAGGCCGTGGCTGCGGCTATGGATAAAGTCATTGCTTCTGCCGAGCAGGTCATTTTGGGGAAAAATCAGCAATTGAGGCTGGCACTTGCCTGCATGATGGCTAAGGGACATTTGCTGATTGAGGATCAGCCAGGTATGGGTAAAACAACCTTGGCACATGTATTGGCGCGTGTGATGGGGCTTGAGTTTCAACGAGTACAGTTTACGTCTGATTTATTACCATCTGATATTCTCGGTGCTTCAATTTATAACAAAGACAACGGCAATTTTACCTTTCACCCCGGGCCAATATTTGCCCAGCTGGTACTGGCCGATGAGGTCAATCGTGCCACGCCAAAGTGTCAGAGCGCACTGCTTGAGGCAATGGAAGAACATCAGGTAACGGTGGAGGGCAACACTTATGCTCTGCCACAGCCATTTTTTGTTATTGCCACCCAGAATCCGGTGCATCAGATAGGTACATTTCCCCTGCCTGAATCACAATTAGATAGATTTTTAATGCGCCTGACCATGGGCTACCCTGACAAACACGCCGAGCGAGAGTTATTATCCGGACGTGACCGGCGCCTGATTGCTGCCACACTCAAGCCCACTCTGACACCTGAACAGCTTCAGGCAATTCAGGCGCTAGTGCCACAGATTCACGTCTCAGATGCATTGCTTGATTATCTGCAACTGCTATTGAGCTTTAGCCGCCAAGCGTCCGAATTCAGCCTTGGTTTATCTCCCCGCGGTGGTTTGGCACTGTTGCGCGCAGCCCAGGCCTGGGCCTTGTTGCATGGTCGCAACCATGTACTGCCGGAAGATATACAAAGGGTGTTGCCAACGGTCGCCGGGCACCGCTTACAAGGGAAGGGCGGAACCACTACCCAGGGATCAGACTCGCTGGCAACCCGATTATTGGACGTCCCCATTCCTTAACACGATTATGCCTAAATACTTAAAACCCAAGCCTTTTATCAGGCTGCCACAAACGGGCAATATAGCGAATGCTTCCCTTCATGGTCATCAGCGTTAACCATGCCAACACGATTCCAGCACTGGCGTGATTCCTTACCCCGTTGGCTACGACCGCGGGGGACTCGATACCTTGCGGCTTCTTCAACACAATCAGCCATTCTCAGCAATAAACGGATTTTCATCCTGCCAACCAAGCAAGGAGGCATTTTTTTCGCCATCCTCATATTAATGCTGCTGGGAGCCATGAATTACAGCAACAGCATGGCCTTTGTACTGACATTCTGGCTGGGGAGTGTTTGGCTGGTTTCCTTGCTCTACACCTATCGCAACCTGGCTAAACTTGAGGTCAAACTGGCCACGACTGAACCTTGTTTTGCCGGTGGTTATGCCGTTTTTAATCTATTACTCAATAACCACCAGGCAGGTCAACGCTTTGATATTGGGGTAAAAGGTCACCATTGTACTAACACCATCTCGATAAACGCTGAAGACCATCGCCTGTTTAGGCTGGCCATTCCGGCACCACAACGTGGGCGACTAAAACTGGGGCGAATTGCCCTTTCAAGCTGTTATCCACTCGGTTTGTTTCGTGCCTGGGCCTATGTGGATGTAGAGGGCGATAGCTTGGTTTACCCTTGCCCGGTTGAACATGCACCATTGCCACAAACCAGCCAAGCCAGTGGTGAACGCATTGATACCGCGGAGGAGGGTGGCGATGATTTTCATGGTTTTCGCCGTTATCATGCCGGTGACTCACCCCGGCATATTTTCTGGAAGGCACTGGCGAGAGAACGTGGCCTGGTGACCAAACAATTTCAGCAGCATCAATCACTTGAACAGTGGTTTGACTGGGTTGATTGCCGCGGCGTTGATGTGGAAACTCGACTCAGTCAATTGTGTCGCTGGCTGTTGGATGCTGACAATCAACAACAGCGATTTGGCCTGCGCCTGCCCGGGGTGGTGTTATCACCGGCCCAGGGTGAGGCGCAACTGGTTCTATGTCTCACCCAGTTGGCTCTGTTTGGAGAGCCTGAATGAACGGGGCAAAAATCACTGTACTTGATCAAACCGCCATGACCTGGCTACTGATTGTGCTAGGGTTGGTCATTTTGCCACACAGCCTTAACCTGCCAATCTGGATAAGCCTATTGGCGCTTGCCATGGGTGTTTGGCGCTGGCTGACAACACAGCGAAATTGGCCATTACCCGGCAACATCATCAAACTGCTACTCACCCTGAGTTTAGTGGCTGGCGTGTTTGCCAATTATGGCACCCTGGTGGGTCGCGACTCCGGGACTGCCTTGCTGGTTGTCATGGTGGGATTAAAACTGGTTGAACTGCGTCAGCGTCGCGATGTATTGGTACTGATATTTTTAGCCTATTTTCTCCTTATCACCCATTTTATTTTCAGCCAAACCATCCCAATGGCAATTTATGTTTTAGCTTGCAGTTGGCTTCTTCTCAGCCTGCACATGCATTTAACCAGTATGGAACTGCGCTCGCTGCGCCACAACCTGCGCACGAGTGCTGGCTTGATGTTGCTTGGACTGCCACTGATGTTGGCACTGTTTATTCTCTTTCCCCGTATTGAGGGGCCAATCTGGGGCTTACCGGATGATGCTTTTGCCGACATGACCGGTCTGGGCAGCAGTATGAGTCCTGGTGATATTAGTCATCTAAGCCAGTCCGATGCCGTCGCCTTTCGGGTCAAATTTGACGATAAAGTCCCCGCGGCTGATAAACGATACTGGCGTGGACCGGTGTTATGGATGACTGATGGCCGTCGCTGGGAAGTTGGGTCAGCGTTTCGCCCCGTGACATGGCAAACCAGTCGTTCCTCCGCGCAGGAATCTGCGCTCAGTTACACCGTAACCCTGGAGCCACACAATCAAAAATGGTTGTTTGCCCTCGATATTCCGGCAGCCGCCAATCAACATGGGCAAGTAAGTTCCGACCTTCAATTGGTTGCAGCCAAACCTGTCCGTCAGCGCCTCAAATACCACATGACCTCTTATCTTGACTACAATACCGGTCCGCTAACAGATGTTGAGCGCCGATTAGGCCTTTTTCTGCCCCAGAATCAAAATCCTCGCACCTTGGCATTCGGCCGGTCATTGCAGATAAATAGCCGTTCCGACGAGGAAGTCGTGCAAAAGGCACTGGCCATGTTCCGCCAGCAGCCATTTATTTATTCCCTACGGCCACCCCTGTTAAACAATGACAACCCAAGCGACCAATTTCTGTTTGAGACCCGCACCGGTTTTTGTGAACACTATGCCTCCAGCTTTACCATGCTAATGCGAGCTGCAGGCATTCCCGCCCGGGTTGTCACAGGCTATCTGGGGGCTGAATTAAATCCGGTGGATGATTATTATATTGTCCGTCAGCGTGATGCCCACGCCTGGGCTGAAGTATGGTTGCCAAAACAGGGCTGGGTACGCATTGACCCAACAGCTGCGGTAGCGCCTGAACGCGTTGAGCGCAGCATCGACATTTCACTTTTTCCAGCCGGAGCGGTGCAATTTCGTTTACCGCACAGTGATATATGGTCTAGAACCTGGCAGCAACTTAGCCTTAATATTGATGCCATTAATAATCGTTGGAACCAACTAGTCCTTGGCTATGGCGCAAACCAGCAACGTGAGTTTCTACAAAACCTGGGTCTCGATATCGAAAACTGGCGCACACTGGCCTGGGTGTTTCTGGTCTTTATCGGTGGTTTGTTTCTGATAATCACTGCTTTTATCCTCATTCCAAGACATAAACAGGTTGACCCGGTATTAAAAAACTACCAGCGCTTTTGCCGCAAGCTGGCCCGGCGCGGTTTGCTAAGGGCAGAAAGCGAACCTGCCACTGCATACGCCCAACGGGTTAAAGAGAGCCGACCTGATCTGGCTAAAACGATAAACAGGATCACTGCGCTGTACAACCATTTACGCTATGCTGATGGTGCTAGTCAAAAACAGTTTATGTCCTTCAAAAAACAGATAACGGCGTTTAAGCCCTGAGAGCCTCTTGCAAAATTCCAGGTCTATACCCAAGAATCAACAAGTTACACTGAGCATACTGCTGTCAGCCATCAAATTTTAGAAAAGAAATTTAGGTGTCTGGCGTTACCATTTTAGTTAAGCACTAATAACAGGGAAAACAGGCGGCTATTGAGGCAAAAGGCCGGCCTTTGCCGGCCTTTCCTTTAATCAATGGTCTGATTAGCCGGGCATATTAAAGGCAAGAATCATCAGTGCCAC
>JAJRWO010000140.1 GCA_024276775.1 Gammaproteobacteria bacterium
AATTATGCCTTTGTTATGGGCGGCGGTATCAGTAATTTTGGTGGCACCGTGATACTGAATCGTTCAGTGATTGGCCAGAACAGGTCCGATGGTCAAGGTGCAGGGATTTATAACCTGGATGGCAATCTCGTTATTAATTATGCCAGAATTAGTGCTAATAACGGGGGGGTGGTGTTAGGTGGTGGAATTTTTAATGCCGCCATGGGGCGGACACTTGAAATCAACAATAGCGCCATCACTGGCCACTCTGTCATTGTTGATGGCGGCGGTATTTATCATTTGCTGGGCAGCTTGAAAATTACCAATTCAACCATTAGTGGTAATACAGCGAACCGAAATGGTGGCGGACTGTTTATTCATAATGGTAACTCCAGTGTTGGCGGCGTGATACACGAATTGCGAAATGTCACCATTGCCAGTAATCGAGCTAATGGCAATGATAGTGGTACCCCAGCGAATGGTAAGGGAGGATCCGGTCTTTATGTCGAAGGAAAGGTTGCGCTAAAAATAAGTAATACCATTATTGCCGATAGTACGACAACGTCGGATTGTCACTTTAAAACGGCGGCTGCCGAGCTTGTTTCGCTGGGGCATAATTTGGACAGTGATGGCAGTTGTCAATTGGCGGCTGATAGCAGCAGTTTTAGTTCAGCTGATGCGGGGTTGGCATCACTGGCCAATAATGGTGGTCTTACCCGCACTCATGCCCTGCTTGCTAGTAGTGTGGCCCTTGATGCTGGCAATAACTGCCTGCTTGTTGACCAACGGGGTTATGGCCGTCCACTGACGGGGTGCGACATTGGCGCTTATGAAGATGGGGCAGTTGCACCGCTGAATGGTTTTGTTGCCCTACAGGCAAATCAAGGGGCATCCACGGAAACCAATACGGCGCCCGTTGCCTTTAATCAGTCACTGGTTGTGAATGCTGGCGGGGCCGTTGTGAGTGTGTTGCGCGCCAGTGATATCGATGGTGATTCGCTTTTTTACCAGACAGTACAGATGCCATCAAAAGGCGTGACGGGGCGTGGCGAGCCGACTGCGGTGCCTGGTGAGTTTGAGTTTATATATACTGCCGACACTGATGCTACGGGTTCAGATAGCTTTACCTTTCATGCCTGCGATGAGTTTGCCTGTTCAGAACCGGCAACGGTCAGTATCAGCATTGGTAGTGAGCCGGTGAGTGGTGAAATGGTGATTGGCTTGGCCCCAGAAAGCACGGGCACCGTATCGCCTCTTTTTGTCACAGCGCCGAGTAATCTGGATGCAACCGCGGCAGATCTTGATTACAGTATGCCATTTGGGGTGTTCTATTTCGATGTTGAGGATATTCCAACCGCCGCCAATCTGGAGGCCGGAACAGTGGTTGTGATTCAATTGCCACCTGAGTCAGAAATTAGCGCTGATGCGGTGATTCGTAAGCTGGATGTAACAGGTGCATGGCAGGTATTACCGAGTGAACCGAGCGCCATTGAATCGCGAGGCGTGATTGATCCCGTGGCCAAAACCCTGACCCTGATCCTGCGTGACAATGACAGATTTGATACCAATCCTGCGCTGGGTGTGATTCGTGACCCGGTGGCAATTGCGGTGTCAAAGAGTGCTGACCCCAGTGTTCAGGATTTACCCGCAACAGTGGCGGTGCCTGCGCCAGACAATAATGGAGCGGCTGATCCTGCCGATGAGCCAGCAGCGGTGGATGAACCCGTGACTGAGGAAGAACCGCCACCGCAGACTCCAGTAACGCCTGGGGTATCAAATAATGACTCTGGTGGTGGTGCAGTTAATCCATTGCTGCTGTTTTGTTTGGGGTTAATGGTGATGGTGTGTCGCGTGAAATACTCTTCTCGGACAGATGCCTGATGGTGTCGTCAATAACGGTTTTTTTAGGTTAACGCTAGCGGCGATCCAGTCGTCGGTAGGATATTGCTTCGCTCAGATGGTTTGTTTTTATGTTGTCCGATTGGTTCAGGTCGGCAATGGTTCGGGCCACGCGCAGGATGCGATGGCTGGCCCGGGCAGACAGCCCCAGGCGATCAATGGCTTGCTCAAGCAGTGAGCGATTGGCTTGATCCAGGCGGCAATATTTTTCTATTTCACGACTATCAAGCTGATGGTTAGCTTTGCCCGCCCTTTGCTGCTGGCGTTGGCGAGATTTCTCAACCCGTGACCTGACCGTGGCGCTGGTTTCGCTATTGTTGGCGGTTTCACCGTAGAGCATTTCCTTGGGCACTGGAGGGACATCAATGTGCATATCAATGCGATCAAGGATTGGCCCTGAGATACGGCTGCGATAGCGTTGTACTTGGTCGGTAGTGCAACGGCAACGGCCACTGCTGTCGCCAAGATAGCCGCAAGGGCAAGGATTCATTGCCGCAATCAGTTGAAAGCGTGCCGGGAACTCGGCTTGGCGGGCGGCGCGGGAAATGGTCACCTTGCCTGATTCCAGTGGTTCACGCAGCACCTCCAAAACCCGACGATCATATTCTGGCAGTTCATCGAGAAACATTACACCGTTGTGGGCCAGTGAGATTTCGCCTGGCTTTGGGTTGCTGCCACCACCCACCAGTGCCACGCCTGAGGCAGTGTGATGCGGTGAACGAAAGGGGCGCTGTTTCCAGTGGCGTGTATCAAAACCGCCATGGCTGATGGATTGTATTGCAGCGGCCTCTAAGGCCTCTGTGTCGGTCATGCTTGGCAGGATGCCGGGCAGACGGCTGGCGAGCATGGTTTTACCTGTGCCCGGCTGGCCTGCCATCAGCAGCGAATGGCCGCCAGCGGCAGCGATCTCTAGTGCGCGTTTGGCATGATGCTGACCGCGCACATCGCTGAGATCGGTATGGTTGTCAGGCAGTGGCGGTATGGTCATTGGCGGCTGTGGTGATAGTGGCGTTATGCCGCTGAGGTGGGCGCAGACCTTTAACAGATGATTGGTGGCGAAAATAGCAACATCGCCCGCCAGGGTGGCTTCGGCACCGTTCTCTTCAGGCAGTATCAAACTTCGTTTGGCATTGCGGCACTGTGTTGCCACTGGCAGCACGCCGCGAATACTGCGCAGTTCACCGCTCAGGGCCAGCTCGCCGACAAATTCGTAATGACCCAGATTGTCATTGGGAATTTGATCGGAGGCGGCGAGGATGCCCAAGGCTATCGGCAGATCAAAGCGACCGCCATCTTTGGGCAGGTCGGCGGGGGCCAGATTGATGGTAATGCGGCGAGCAGGAAAATCAAACTGGCTGTTTAAAAGTGCACCGCGAACACGATCCTTACTCTCCTTCACGGCCGCTTCTGGCAGGCCAACAATGGACAGACTTGGCAGGCCATTGGCCAGGTGAACTTCCACCGTTACCAACGGTGCGTCTATCCCGGTACCGGCACGGCTATAAACAACAGCGAGTGACATTAGACCTCCTTGTCAGTATTCGCGTATAGATTATCATCAGCTTGAATGGTCGCTGGCAACTGATTTATTTTGTGGAGTCCCCTAATGGATTGTTTTTCTGGTTTTGTTCCAATGCGGTGATCTGTGCTTCCAGTGCGTCGAGTTTGGCGCGGCTGCGGGCCAAAAGGGTGCTTTGTACTTCAAACTCTTCCCGTGTCACCAAGTCTAGTTTTTTGAAGGCTGACTGAAGGGTGACGTGAAGATTTTTTTCCAGGTCTTTTTGGAGCTCACGGATGCCGGTTGGAACTGAATCAGCCAACTTTCTGGCCAGGTCATCAAGTATTTTGGGGTCAATCATGTTTTTTCCTCTGGTATTCTTGATTGAGTCAAGTTTACGCCAATTTGGCTAATGGCTGTATGTTTCAGTAAAACGCACTAGTCTGGTGCGATGCCTCGGTCGGTTATGTTCGAAATGGTGCGTAGTGGCCAGGTGTTGATTGTATTTGGCCGCTAAGTATCTAAAAAATAAGAAAATAAAAGATTGGCACGGCTAATGCTCTAAGGCTGTTACAGACAGAATAAAAAATGTATAAGTTTGTGAGTTTAAATCCTATTATAAATTTCCACTTTAGGGAGTAGAAAGTAATGAAACTGGTCACAGCAATTATCAAGCCTTTTAAACTGGACGATGTCCGCGAGGCACTCTCAGAGATCGGGGTGCAGGGCATTACCGTCACTGAGGTCAAGGGCTTCGGTCGTCAAAAGGGGCATACCGAACTTTATCGCGGTGCTGAGTACGTGGTGGACTTTTTGCCCAAGGTAAAAATTGATATCGCTATTCCGACCGATCTTGTGGATCAGGTCATTGACGCGATCACCAAGGCTGCCAACACCGGTAAAATTGGTGACGGCAAAATTTTTGTCACCACGCTGGAACAGGTGATTCGTATTCGTACCGGCGAGTCTGGTACTGAAGCCATTTAAATTTGTTGGAGGTATTAACAATGGAAAATAATATTTTTCAACTACAATACGCCATGGACACCTTTTACTTTTTGGTGTGCGGTGCATTGGTCATGTGGATGGCGGCGGGTTTTTCTATGCTCGAAGCCGGCATGGTGCGCTCTAAAAACACCACTGAAATTCTAACCAAAAATATCGCCCTATTTGCGATATCTTGCATTATGTATCTGGTCTGCGGTTATTCGATCATGTATGGCGGTGATTTGTTTCTGACAAGCATTGCGGGTGGTGAAACGTTGGTGGCTGACGCCTTGGCGGCATCGGCTGAAAATGGCTTTGAAGGTAGCTCTGTCTATTCCAGCGCATCTGACTTCTTTTTTCAGGTGGTGTTTGTTGCCACAGCGATGTCTATTGTCTCTGGTGCGGTGGCTGAGCGTATGAAACTGTGGGCATTCCTGGCCTTTGCTGTTGTGATGACAGCAGTGATCTATCCGATGGAAGGCTCGTGGACCTGGGGTGGTAACGATGTCTTTGGTATGTTTAATCTGGGTGACTTGGGTTTCTCTGACTTCGCCGGTTCAGGCATTGTTCACATGGCCGGTGCGACTGCCGCATTGACTGCTGTATTGGTGCTGGGCGCACGTAAAGGCAAGTACGGTAAAAATGGTGAAGTCAATGCCCTTCCTGGCGCCAATATGCCATTGGTAGCACTGGGTACATTCATTTTATGGATGGGCTGGTTTGGCTTTAACGGTGGTTCGGTATTGAAGCTGGGCGATATCGTCAATGCCAATGCGGTTGCCATGGTCTTCCTCAATACCAATGCAGCAGCAGCGGGTGGCGTGATGGCTGCGCTGATCACAGCGCGCCTGTTGTTTGGTAAGGCTGACCTGACCATGGCCTGTAATGGTGCCCTGGCTGGCCTGGTAGCGATTACTGCAGGTCCTGACTGGCCATCGCCGCTGATAGCGACCGCCATCGGTGTGATGGGTGGTGTGTTGGTTGTCTTCTCAATCCTGGGCCTGGATAAATTGAGGATTGATGATCCTGTTGGTGCAATTTCAGTTCACGGTGTGGTTGGTTTCTGGGGGCTGATGGCGGTTGCATTGGGGCCAAACGGAACGGTCATGGGTCAGTTAGCCGGCGCTGCCACCATTTTTATATGGGTGTTCGTGACCAGTTTGATTGTTTGGCTAATACTGAAAGCCGTCATGGGTGTTCGCGTTAGCGAAGAAGACGAATACAATGGCGTTGATCTGGCCGAGTGTGGATTGGAGGCTTATCCAGAATTTACGTCGGGTAAATAATACCCACCTTTCTTTAACGTGATATTTAGGCACGGGCAGGAAACTGCCCGGGCTTTTTTGTTAAACAAGCGTTTTTATCAGGCCCATATCATCCTTTAGAGATATTCGCACTTGGCCAATGCCTGCCGAAGGCGTGCCAAGTGGAGGATTGTGGTACCAGCGACCACTAGTGCCACCATGCTGATGGTTATGTTTAACGCTGCCAGGGACATAATACCAGCAGAAGAATTTTGTACGCCAAGGATAAAAAATACAAAAAAGGCAAAGCCACTCAGCCCCAATGCCAGCACTATGTTGGTCGGATCGACGGATGAGATTCTCTTCAAGCTTAGATTGTTGATCGCGAGTGCTTTCATGCCCTGTTCGTTGGTATTGCCGGCAATAGCAATTTCATCGCCAACATTCATTTTGTCTGCCAAGTCGCGGTTTAAGGTGATCGTGTGATCGCCTATGTGGCAGATGCCGGTTTTTTTGTCTTCGGTCTGAGTGATGGCGGTAACACTGCCTTTTCTAAGTTCTATGGACATTGAAGCAATTAATCCTTATCTGATTTCAATAACAGGCTACTCGCCTGCATAGAAAGTTCGTATGCTTGTTTTTGGAGGACTAGTGGTACAAATAGTTCCCATTCAGAGGTAAATGCTAGCATATTGAGTGTCTCAATATGGGCAGAAAATTCTGATCGGGCCTGTTTTTAGCCCTCTAGTTGTCAGTATCATGTACAATCATTTCTCATGTTTGGTGTAAATAGCGGGATTTTTGATATGAAAGAGCTAAGACGTTTTGTCGGTTACACCCTTGCCACTTTGCTGATGATTGGTGTAGTACTGGCTATTGCCAAGGCAGATACGGAAGAAGGAACGCTGGCAACAGCTGCCATTATTATTGTCGTGGTGTTGCCGCTGGTCGCTGCTGTTTTCATCGGTAGACGAGACAAAAAAAATACCGACCTTTCGTAATGTTTTCTGCTAAATTGACTCAGAAAGGTCGCTTGATGTGGCCTTTTTTATGGTCTAAATTTTTTTAGGTTTAACCGAGTCCGGCCTCTTTGCAAAATTCTGGCTGCGCCAGTGCTGCTTTGTGCATGTCTGCATTGTAGTAACGTGTTTTAAAGATTTTGTTGCGGACATCGTCTTCACGAAAGCCATCCAGACCGGTGTTTTCCCTGCATGCCATGGTGGCGCTCCACCAGCCGCTTGGATAGCTGGGTTGAGGAAAGTGGTGGGTTTTTGTGGCGTTAAAGCCGGCTTTGTGCATGGCTTTATGCATGCTCTTGAGCAGCTTAGGGTGATACAGGGGGGACTCGCTCTGATGTACCAGAATGCCGTCTGCGTCCAGGGCGTGGAAGCAGCTTCTATAAAAGGCTTCACCGAACAGGCCTTTGGCGAGACCAACGGGGTCGGTGCTGTCGACAATGATGATGTCGAGGCTACCAGGTTCAGATTCCTGAATCCATTTGATGCCGTCTTCAAATAGCAGCTCGGCACGGCCGTCACCGTTAGAGACGCACAATTCAGGAAAGTATTTTTCTGATAGGCGAGTGACGGCTTCGTCGATATCGACTTGCCAAGCTTGGTTAACATCCCGGTGCTTCAAGACTTCTCGTAATGTGCCACAGTCGCCACCGCCAATGATTAAAACCTTTTTCGGGTCAGGATGGGTGAATAGCGCAGGATGGGCCATCATTTCGTGGTAGATAAAATTTTCGCGGCTGGTCACCATATAACAACCATCGATGACCATCAGCTTGCCGAACGTTTCGGTGTCGTAAATTTCAATATGCTGAAATGGGGTTTGCTCTTCGTGCAGCTTTTTTTTGATCTTGAGAGAAAAGGCAGAGCCAGCATCGGCGTGCTGTTCGCTGAACCAGTTTTTGTCCAGAGTCATTCTTGATCCCCTAACGGTTAAAAATAGTGCCATTCACGGCATTATGAGACTTATAATATCGGCTAATTGTATATTAACCCAGCAGGGTCTGTAGAGGTAATAATGCGCTGGAATCTAGAGCAGGCACGCAGGACTTACAATGTGAATCATTGGAGTGGTGGCTATTTTGATATCAATCAACTTGGCCATTTGGTGGTTTATCCTGACCGGGATAATCGCAAGTCGGGCATTGACGTGTATGAGTTGAGTCAACGTTTGGCAGAGCAGAAGCTATCTTTGCCGGTGCTGCTGCGCTTTACCGATATTTTGAGCGACCGTGTCGCAACACTTTGCGATGCCTTTGAACTGGCCATGCAGGCAGATGATTACCAGGGTGGCTATACGGCTGTTTATCCCATCAAGGTCAATCAGCAACGCACCGTGGTCGAGCATATTTGCCAGAACGGTGCTGAGCGTATTGGCCTTGAGGCGGGCAGTAAGCCAGAGTTGATGGCGGTATTGGGTATGAGTCAGCTGGGTGGAGTGATTATCTGTAACGGTTACAAGGATAGAGAATACATTCGCCTGGCCTTGATTGGTCAGCGGCTAGGATTTAAGGTGTTTATCGTCATCGAAAAACCATCTGAGTTGCCACTGGTGTTGCAGGAATCAGCCACGCTTGATATTGAACCCATGCTCGGTGTGCGGGTGCGATTGACTTCTATTGGTGCGGGCAAATGGCAGAACACGGGTGGTGAAAAATCTAAATTTGGCTTAACGTCGAGCCAGGTGCTGGCGCTACTGAATAGCCTGAAGCAGGCGGGCAAACTGGACGCATTGCAGTTGTTGCATTGTCACCTGGGTTCACAGATTGCCAATATTCGAGACATTCAAGCGGGTATGCGCGAGATGGGGCGTTACTACGCCGAGCTATGTGTTCTGGGCGCTGGGCTGAGCCATGTTGATGTTGGCGGTGGTCTGGGGGTGGATTATGAAGGTACGCGTTCACGTAGTGACTGCTCCATGAACTATAGCGTGCAGGAATATGCCAACAATGTTGTCCACGCGCTGAAAGCGGTGTGTGAAGAAAAGTTGTTGCCACAACCAATGATTATATCCGAATCTGGTCGCGCCCTGACGGCCCATCATGCGATGCTGATTACCAACGTGATCGATAGCGACACCATTGACCTTTCATCAGATGTTGATGGTCTGGAAAAACGGGACGAGCCAAAGGTGATGCATTATTTGTGGAATGTGATGAACCAGGCCGACATCGGCTCACCGCTGGAGGCCTATCATGATGCCGTGCATGGGTTGCAACAAGCACAAGATATGTATATTCAGGGCGTGATGACTTTGGAGCAGCGCGCCCGTGCCGAACAGCTTTATTATCGGATTTCTGCCAAGGTCAAAGCACGGCTTAATCCAGCCGTTCGTGGGCAACGTGAGCTGTTGGATGAGTTGAACGAGAAGCAGGCCGACAAATATCTTTGTAACTTTTCTTTATTTCAGTCTTTGCCTGATGTCTGGGCCATCGATCAGGTGTTTCCCATCATGCCCCTGCATCGGTTGGATGAAGAACCCACCCGGCGAGTGATTATTCAGGATCTTACCTGTGACTCAGATGGCCGCATCGATCGCTATGTTAGTAACGAAGGCCTGGAAAGCAGTTTGCCCTTGCATGAATATTGCCACGACAAGCCGTATTTGCTAGGGATGATGTTGGTTGGTGCCTATCAAGAAACCCTGGGGGATATGCACAACCTGTTTGGTGATACCGATTCAGTCAATATCGAATTAACCGCAGATGGTTATCAAATGGTAAACCCTGAGTACGGCGATGCAGTTGATGAATTGCTGGCCTATGTTCATTTTGATGCCGACGAATTATTGTCGTCGTATGCAACAAAATTAAATCATTCAGATTTGAGTAATCAGGATAAAAGTTTTTATCTCACGGAGCTGCAAGCCGGTCTAACGGGTTATACCTATCACGAAAGTTAAGCTTAAACCATGATCCCGATTAAACCAATAATAAAACGCATGGGTATATTTAAAGGCAGGCGAAAAGCTTGGGTTTAGGCTATAATCGCGCGTCTTTTAGCATTCCTTCTTTTTGAGGCTCCTCACCGTGATCGAGAATCTCCGTAATATCGCCATTATTGCTCACGTTGACCATGGCAAAACGACC
>JAJRWO010000141.1 GCA_024276775.1 Gammaproteobacteria bacterium
CAAAACCAAATAAGTGTTACCGCCAAGGCCACCTACATTGATGCCCAAAGCGCCCCTGAAGCCAATCGTTTTGTATTCGCCTACACAATCACCGTTCAAAACATTGGTTGCCAAGCGGCTAAACTCACTCACAGGCACTGGCACATCACCGATGCCAATGGTAAAGAAGAAAAAGTCCACGGCAAAGGCGTCATCGGCAAACAACCCTACCTCAAACCTGGTGAGAGCTTTGAATACAGCAGCGGCACCATACTCGAAACACCGGTAGGTGCCATGCAGGGTTATTACGACATGACCAGCGATGATGGCAGCCAGTTCAAGGCCAATATTGCCCCCTTCTCTCTATTCGTGCCAGGCAGCCTGCACTAAGGAATGGGAATCATACAGCATTGACAACTCGCACCTCTTGAAAAGAGAATAACAAAAACTAACGCACTCGTTGCAACTGCTGCCTCAAGCGTTTGGCCGACACAGGAATTTTAGTCCCCAGGGTTTGTGCAAATAAAGAGACACGCAGTTCTTCAATCATCCAGCGATATCTACCCAGCTCTGGATCAACGGCACCTTGTTGCTGATGTTTTTCAAGACGATCAACATAGGCCTGCCACAGTGGTTTAATTTCCAGAACCGCCGCACGATCCCGGTCTATGCCACCACTTAATCGCTCCAATCGCAGATTGATGGCTTTGAAATAACGCGGATACTCACGCAACCACTCTAACGGCGTTTGTTTGATAAAGCCGGGATAGATCAGCGTTGATAACTGAAATTTAATATCCGCCACTGCATGCAACCAGGCAGTTGATATATTGCCTTTTAATTTTTTATTTAATTGATGATGTTCCGCCAGTGCTTTGCCAACCATGCCACTTAATTCATTGGCAACATCAAGCATTATTTTTTTGCCCTTTTCTAGACACATTTCAAACTGTGATTGTGTTCTGGGAAAGTCAGTCTCATTCAAAAATGCCTGATCAATGACCGCATCAATCAACTCAGACGTTAATTGCTCACATTTTCCTGTCGGCGCGTAGTAAAGGCACATCTGCTCAATGCCCGGCATATTTTTTCTTAAATATTTAATTTTTTCCGGTACAGAAAATATAATCAAGCGGCGTTGCGCTAAACGTGTTTCGTACTCAGCCTGTTCCGGTGTATCACAAAGTTTGATGGCAACACTTTTTTTGCCATCAATCATGGCGGGATAACCACGCATCTGCACCCCATTGCGTTTAAAATCTACCTGTTTTGGTAACTCAGAAATATTCCATTGGCGGATATTTTCACGCTCACCATCCCAGGCGGGCACGGCAGAAAAACTTTTCTGTGCTTTATCTTTTAAATTTTTCTGCAACTGCAACAGATCATGCCCCATAGCAACGACTTTGTTTCTTTCATCCACTATCTTGAAGTTCATTAACATATGCGGCGTTAGCTTATTAGGTCCCAATCCATATTTGTAATTTTAACGCCTGTCATGCGCAATAATTGTTTTTGTAAACTCTCTAACAAAGCGCTATCCGTGACGGCTAAAGCCTCCAGACATGCATCGGCAAAATTCGGTACGGGTACAAAATTTCGCCTTATTGATTTAGGTAAGGACTTTAACAACTGACAAATTTTTTCATGCAATAGCCCCGGCACCAGCCATTCAAACCGTTGCGGTCGCAACAGGTTTAATGCTGGCAAAGGCACTGTCAATGTTACACCATCTTCAGCATGACTGGGTTCAAAGTGATAATCGAGCTTGAGTGTCATACCTTCTATATCCAAGCTATTTGGAAACTGCACCTCGGTCACCGCAACAGCCTGGTGCAACATCAAATCTTCTTTTTTTAAATATAAAAATTTGGGTTGTTTCTGCTCTGTTTGCTTATACCACTGTTCGAAACGGCGACCATCAAAAATATCATCGGGAACACGCTTGTCATAAAAGTCAAACAACACCTGATCGTCCACCAACACATCTCGGCGGCGTAATTTCGCCTCTAACGCCTCAATGTCAGCAATCATTTTTCTATTATGTTCAAAAAAACCGGCACGAGTATTGAACTCACCCTCCACCAGTGCACCGCGAATAAACAACTCACGTGCATCGACTGGGTTAATGCGTCCATAATGAATCTTACGCCGGGGATTGACAAGCAGTCCGTACAAAGTCAGGCGTTCATAAACCATTACCGCTGCCGGCTTTTTTTCCCAGTGCGGTTCAAAGTAGCTGCGTTTGCAGAGATCAGCCGCAACGGTTTCAATCCACTCCGGTTCGATTTTGGCCACGGTACGAGCGTACATACGCCCCGTCTCTATCAGTTCAGCGGCCATGATCCACTTAGGTGCCTTTTTAAACAACACCGAGCCAGGAAAAATATTTAGTTTGATGCCTCGCGCACCGGTAAATTCTTTTTTGTCATTTTTGTTGGCGACGTTGCCCAACAAACCTGCCAACAAGGCACGATGCAGCGCATCAAAACCAACACTCTGCTGATTCAACGTCCAACCCAATTCACGCACCACTGATTTCAATTGCACATGAACGTCATGCCATTCACGCATTCTCATGTAGGAAATAAAATTATCGCGACACCACTTACGCAACTTATTGTTGGTCAGATGTTTAGACTGTTCGTGATAGATTCGCCACAAATTGATATACGCAATAAAGTCTGATTTGTCATCCACAAAGGCCTTGTGTTTTTCATCCGCCTTTTGCTGCTTGTCATGTGGCCGCTCGCGTGGTTCCTGCACACTCAGTGCACTGGCGATAATCAACATTTCGCTAAGACTGTTTTCATCCTTACCTGCTAGCACCA
The DNA here is from genome assembly GCA_024276775.1 of Gammaproteobacteria bacterium. Taxonomy (GTDB): domain Bacteria; phylum Pseudomonadota; class Gammaproteobacteria; order Tenderiales; family Tenderiaceae; genus Tenderia. The sequence goes on from JAJRWO010000141.1 coordinate 2,811, forward strand.
TTCGTGCCACACGTGGATCCAGCGGCAGTTTAGCCAATTGCCGGCCCGAGCCGGTCAATTGTTTGCGTGCATCAACAGCGCCCAACTCTTCCAACAGTTTATAACCATCAGTAACAAGCCGGTTTTCCGGTGCTTCAACAAAGGGGAAGTTTTCGATATCCCCCAGCTGCAAGGATTTCATCTGCAAAATAACCGAAGCGAGGTTACTGCGTTTAATCTCCGGATCGGTAAATTCCGGCCTGGCCAAAAACTCATCTTCCGAATAGAGCCGAATACAAATCCCCGCCCCCACACGACCACAGCGGCCCGCACGTTGATTGGCCGAAGCCTGAGAAATTTTTTCAATGGGCAAACGCTGCACCTTGGTACGGTGACTATAGCGACTCAGCCGCACCAGGCCAGGATCGATGACATAACGAATCCCGGGCACGGTCAGTGAGGTCTCGGCAACATTGGTGGACAGGACAATCCGCCGGCCTTTGTGTGACTGAAAAATTTTATTTTGATCACTGGCACTCAAACGCGCATACAACGGCAAAATCTCTGTATGGGATGGATGGTGTTTGCGCAGGGTTTCAGTCGTTTCACGAATTTCGCGTTCACCCGGTAGAAAAATCAACACATCACCCTGCCCTTCTCGCGCCAGCTCATCCACCGCGTCACAGATGGCCTGCTGAATATCTCTATCCTGATCGTCGTCATCTTCTGCCTGCAATGGCCGATAACGCATTTCAACCGGAAAAGTTCGACCCGATACGGTAATAATCGGCGCGTTAGAAAAGTGCTGTGAAAAGCGTTCGGTATCAATGGTAGCCGAGGTGATGATAAGCTTCAGATCTGGCCGTTTGGGTAATAGCTGGTGCAAATAACCCAATAGAAAATCAATATTCAGGCTACGTTCGTGGGCCTCATCAATAATCAGGGTATCGTATTGATTCAAAAACCGATCCGTCTGACTCTCGGCCAGCAAAATGCCATCGGTCATCAGCTTGATATAACTCTCAGGCCGAGTGTGGTCTGAAAAACGCACCTTGTAGCCCACGGCATGGCCCAGCTCACTCTGTAGTTCTGACGCTATCCGCGCCGCCACACTGCGGGCAGCAATTCGGCGTGGCTGGGTATGACCGATCAAACCCGTTACACCACGGCCAGCATCGAGGCAAATTTTAGGCAGTTGGGTGGTTTTACCCGAACCTGTTTCACCGGCAACAATCACCACCTGATGTTCCTGAATCGCGGCTAGAATTTCAGCACGTCGCTCACTCACCGGCAGTTCTTCTGGATACGTTGGTATCGGCAGATTGGCCTGACGTTGCTGCCGTTTTTGTTGTGAGACCTCGATCTCCGCTGCAATCATAGACAAGGGTTTCCCCTTAAGACGCCGTAAACGCATTCGCAATCGGTGTCTGTCGGCAAGCATACATTGATCGATTGCGGCAAATAATGGTTTTGGGTTAGTGTTCACAACTTAGACTCTGGAAGGCTATATACTTAAAACACAATTGATTAGGGAGTAGACATTATATAACGTTTGCAAATGGCGCTCTGATTTGGTTTCTGACTGAGGAAAAACGCAGCCCTAGCAAGGCTAAAGTAAGTGTTTTCCGATTGACAAGGCACTGAAGCAGAGAAGCGAGTTGTCAATGTTATATGATTTCCATTCCTAAAGCCGCAGGGGACCCATCAGTGACTGATTATACCAACAACCTGAAACAACACGTAACAAATCTGACCGACAAAATTGGTGAGCGCCACATACGCAAGCCTCAGGCTCTGCATAAAGCCGCCAGTTATATCAGTCAACAATGGGCCATGATGGGCTATGAGGTGGAACGGCAACCATTTACGGCCAAAGGCGTAAAATGTGAAAACCTGGAAGTGACCAAAACAGGTCAAGACAATCCCGGCGACATCATCCTCATCTGCGCTCATTACGATACTGCCAACGAGTGCCCCGGGGCCAATGATAATGCCAGCGGTATTGCCACAATGCTAGAAATTGCCCGCCACTTTAGCCACACCAACCCAAGTTGTAGCCTTCGCTTCGTCGCCCTGACCAACGAAAAGCCCCCCCTTTATGGCACCGAAAAATCCGGCAGCTGGGTTTATGCTCACCGCGCCAGCCACAACGGCGATAAAATACGCGCCGCCATTATTCTTGAATCACTGGGCTACTACAGTAACTCCAATCACAGCCAGCTCTACCCACCGCTGATGGGCATGTCTCACCCCGCTCAAGGTAACTTTCTGGCCATGACCTCAAATATTGCCTCAATGGGCGTCATGCGTAAATTTACAAAATATTTCAAAAAACACTCGCGCTTTCGCTTTGAAACAATGTTCATGCAAAACTTTCTACCTTGGGTAAAATGGAGCAACAGCAGCCCCTTCTGGCTCAACGGCTATCCTGCATTTATGATCTCGGACACAGCGTCATACCGATACCCGTTTTATAATTCCAGTCGCGACACCACAGAAAAACTTGATTATCAATGCCTGAGCTTTGTGACCGATGGTTTGATACGAGCGCTTGAAGAATATGCTGATGAATAATAAAAATTAGTAACGACTCACCCCCCTAAAATAAGTTCAAATAGTTCTTGACAGAATTTTCACAGGCAATGATTTTTATTTAAAAATATACCGCCCAAGCCCCGTGAAAAGCACACTACCAACGTTCGCCCTTGCTTCGTTTTAAAGATGAAAAAAACGTATTCGCGTTGTCACCGCGACAAAAAAACAGTGGGGTATAAAGGGAAAATCACTCAACAGACAGCGGGGCAATTTTTATTGCAAAATAATTGGGGACAGGGTCGCATTAAAGCCTATTATCAATATTCTTTCTTGGTCGCCCCGATTTTCTATCTGTCGCGCTATATCAACCAACATAAGGGCGATTATTATCGCCTGCTGCAAGCCACGCGTGATGCGGATGAGTGGCGTGACTGGCTGCTTTTCATGCTTGAAGGCGTGGAG
>JAJRWO010000142.1 GCA_024276775.1 Gammaproteobacteria bacterium
AGCCGACGCTTGATATCATCCGCCGTGTCATACAGGGTAGCGGCAGCCACATCACCATAGACCGCCATGCTGATCACCGGAAAGCGCGTCTGCACCCGCCGCACATCCGGCTTCTCAACATCATCTGGCAAGTCAGTCACCCGATCGATAATGCTGCGGGCATCATCAAGAAAGGCATCCACATCACTACCCGGTTTAAGCTTTATCATAATGTTCGACATGCCTTCGCTACTGCTAGACATCAGGCTATCAATATCGGCCAGGGCGTCGAACTTCTCCTCGATGGGCATGGTCACCTGACGCTCAACCTCGGCCGGTGCTGCACCCTTGTACTCAGTGTTGATTGTGACCCGATCAAGCTCAATCAGCGGAAACATCTCCTGCGGCATGGCAAACCAGGAAATCACCCCGGCCACTAGCACTAACACCAACATCAGGTTGATGATAAGAGGATTATCAATGGAATAACGGATTAATGGCATCGTGAAAAGTCAATTGCCAGAGCGGGGAAAAAACACAGCATCAATACTGCACCGCCAGGCCATCACTAAGACTGGCACCGCCGCTGCTTACCAACTGTTCATCTGGCGCTACACCCGCCAACAACACCTGCGTATTACCCTGGCGCGGCCCCAGCGTGACCAGACGCCGCTGCAACTGACCGCCCTCAACCACAAAGACATAGGTTGCATCATCGTCATGCACCACTGCCGATACCGGCACTAACACCACCCGTTCCAACAGGGGCAATAGCAGGCTAGCCTCGGCCGTCGCCCCTGACAGCACGCCCGGATTTTCGAAACGAGCACGCAGCGCATAGGTATAGGTATCAGGGTCAGGGTGTTGTTGTAAGGCAAAAATATGCGCCACATAGGTCTGGCCATCGACATGAACATTGATCACCTCGCCACGCCGTAATTGAGTCACGGTAGCCCTGTCCAGCTCAGCATAAAATTCCAGCTGATTCAGGTCCAGCAGCTCCAGTACCACCTCCTTGGCCGCCACATTATCACCCCGCTGAGGAATGACTCGATTAACTGTCCCCGCAAACGGTGCCGTCAGCGTCGCCCGCTGCCAATTGCGCTTCGCCCGCCGGGCAACGGCCTGCGCGGCATCCAGCCGCGCCGCAGAACTGTTAACACTGAAACGCAGGCGTTCTTCGTCAGATTGCAACTGAATCAATCTCTGCCGCGCCGTATCCAGCGCCGAGCGAGACCCCAGCAAATCCGTTCCCAAGCGTTCCTGCCTGACCACCTCATCGGCCTGCAAGGCACGGTTGCTTGCCGCCAGTTGCAATAGTTTTTGATCACGCTCAACCGCCGCTTGTTCTTGCTGCAATGTCGCCTTGGCCTCAATCATCAGATCTCGATAGTCCTCGCCATCCAGACGCAGCAACTCCGCCCCTTGTTCCACCTGTTGGCCCGGTTCGACCAGCCGCTGCTGCAAACGTCCCGTCACCTGAAACTGCAACCGCGCCTGTTGTGCCGGGCGCAGATAACCCGCCACCCACTGCGTTGGCTGTATATCCGCCAATTCAACCGTCACCACCGCCACCTGTACTGGCGGCAAAGCAACCTGCAACAATTCAGGCTCGGGACGCGTCTGAATCAACAGGACAATGGTCAGCACAATACCGACCATCAAGAACAAGGTATACTTGGGCGCTACGGGCTTTTTTTGCACTTTAAAACCAGACAGTTGAGTGGATCAGGGTTATTCATGACTGTGTCGATACGTTACGACAAAATCCAGCATTGTTCCATTGTTTCCTTGCTAATCTGCTCGTCCATATTCAAACCCAAACGCAAAATATAACCACAGTACAACAATGTAATTAACCCCTAGCCCTTATGTTCAAAACCCTCATCACCAAGGTCATTTGCCTGACCCTGATCAGTACCAGCGTTCAGGCCAGCCCCAGCGACTGGGGAATTTGCCACGCCTGGCCAAGGCCGAATATCGATTACCCCAGAAGCGAACGCGGCGAAGATGCGCCGATTGTACTCAGCGCAGATGCGTCTGAAAGCTACAATAACGAAACTGTCAAACTGTTTGGCAATGTGCTGGCGCAACGCCCCGATGAACAACTGCATGCCGATACAGTGGTCTATCATAAAAGCACGCAAACACTTAATGCCAGTGGCAATGTCCGTTACGAAACTCCGGGCTTCAGCACCCATAGCTCGGCGGCACAGATTAACAGCAGCAATCATCAAGGCAGTTTTGATGACGCCGAGTTCTTTATTTATGAGCGCCACGCGCGCGGCACCAGCCGCCGTATTCAGCTGCAAGGAAAAGATCTCACCATCATGAAGCAGGCACTCTATACCACCTGCGACAAAGGCAGTGAGGCCTGGGCGTTTCGCGCCAGCACCGTAAAACTTAACCACGCCAGCGGCATTGGCGATACCTACAACACCCGCCTCCATTTTCAGGGCGTCCCCATCTTTTATCTGCCATTTTTGCGTTTCCCCATCACCGACCAACGCATGACCGGCCTGTTGCCGCCCGCCTGGGGTAGCTCAACGCTGGGGGGGACTGAATTTGCACAACCGATTTATCTCAATCTGCATCCACAATTGGACGCTATTATCACGCCGCACAACTACAGCCAGCGCGGCCTGAAAATGACTGGTGAGTTGCGCTACCTAAGCCGCTTTGGCGAAGGCGAAATCCGCCACGAACGTATTAATGACAAACGCTATGGCCAACAACGCAGTCTTTTTCACTATCAGCATAAAGCTAAGCTGAGTCACAACTGGTCCGGTAACATTCTTTTTGATCGCGTCTCTGACAATGACTATTTTAGTGATTTCAACAATTCCCTCAGCAACAGCTCAATCAGCACCTTAGAGCGCCACTTAAACCTACAATATATTGATGAAAATCAACAGCTGAAAATTCAGGTTCAAGATTTTCAAGTGATCAATGGTAGCCAGCCCTATCGCCGCCTGCCACAAATCAGGCACCAATTTACGCCATCGTTGCCGGGGCCAATCAGACTTCAGGTGAACAGCGAGCTGGTACGCTTTCAGCGCCCCGACAGTCTCAGTGGCAAGCGTGCCTATGTCCAGCCGGCCCTCAGCCTGCCCTATCAAGGCACGGCAGGATTCATCAAGCCCAAGCTCAGCCTGAACCA
>JAJRWO010000143.1 GCA_024276775.1 Gammaproteobacteria bacterium
CCCCAGCAATGCTTAACCAGCGAAGTTATTGGCGACAAACGCCCAGTTGATGATGCCCCAGACACTTTCCAGGTATTTTGGGCGGGCGTTGCGATAATCGATGTAATAGGCATGCTCCCAAACGTCGATAGTTAACAGTGGGATTTGGCCATCAGTTAACGGGCAACCGGCGTTGCTGGTGTTGACGATGGCGATGGAACCGTCGCTGTTTTTTACCAGCCAGGTCCAACCTGAACCGAAGTTAGTGGCTGCCGAGGTGGTGAATTTTTGTTTGAACTCGTCGAACGAACCGAATGCGCTGTTGATGGCGCCAGCCAAGGTACCGCCGGGTGCGCCGCCACCATTGGGGCTGAGGCAGTTCCAGTAAAAAGTGTGGTTCCAGACCTGGGCGGCATTATTAAACAAGCCACCGTCGGCCTTTTTAATGATCTCTTCCAGGCTGGCATTTTCAAACGCGGTGCCGACAATCAATTTATTAAGATTGGTGACATAGGTTTGGTGGTGTTTGCCGTAATGGTACTCAAGCGTTTCGGCTGAGATGGTAGGTGCCAAGGCATCTTGGGCATAAGGCAGTTTGGGCAGTTGGTGTATCATGGGCATTCTCCTTAAATAACGTACTAAGATAGTCTGAAATATAGATTCAGTCTAAATGCATTTATTGCCATTTGCAAGCGGCCTAAACAATCGCTTGTTTGAGGCTATTTGCGACTATTACGGTGGTCAGTCAGGGAACGTGGGTGTTAACAAGCGGGATGGTAAGGCGTTACCGGCCAAAATCAGTTTACGGCACAGATTGGGCAGCGTCTTAGTGTGGAGATCCCAGGTGGGGGGGGGCTGGGGGCTATCTGAATCGGGTAAGTCACCCTATAATGGCCGGACATTTGAGAATTTTTCATTTCCGAGTAAAATACTCAGCTTTTAGTGGCTGAGAAGATTTGAGGAGTGGTTATGGATATTATGGAAACAATTAAACAACAGGTAGAAAGCGCCCCTGTAGTGTTGTACATGAAGGGTACACCGCAGTTCCCGATGTGTGGTTTTTCTGCCCGTGTGGTTGAAGCGCTAAAACAGGTAGGCGCTAAATATGATTCCTACAATGTTCTTGAACAGCCTGATATTCGGGCTAATCTGCCTAAATATGCCGATTGGCCTACTTTTCCCCAGCTCTACATTAGTGCTGAGCTGGCTGGCGGCTGTGATATTGTGATGGCGATGTATGAAAATGGTGAGCTTGAAAGCATGGTCAAGGCCGCAATGAACTAGTTTTTAGAGCAACAATAAAAGTTGAAAGGCTGTCCTCTCCTGGAGGCTGGCCTTTTTTGTTTAAAAAAGGAGCTTTTAGATGTTCCGTTAAGCAATAAAAAGTAATGTCTGTTTCTCCTGTTGGTTATGGTCTTGGCCTGGCGATTGTTCGCGATATTGTTGAGCACTATCAGGGCTTTTCTGAACCGGATACTTTGATGCAGTTTCAGTATTGATGTGCGCCTGGCAGAACCTCAACTAAACGGGTTGTAAGTCGTGCCAGGTATTGACGATTTTGCAGAATAGGTCAGCGGTCTTTTCCGCATCATAAATAGCGGAGTGGGCCTGTTCATTATCCCAGTCCATATCTGCTGATTGAGCGGCTCGCGCCAGCACAGTCTGGCCATAAGCAAGCGCTGACAGAGTGACCGTATCAAAGGTGCTGAAATCATGGAAGGGATTTTTAACCTTGGTGCGCTTTACCGCTGCCTTGATGAAGCTCAGGTCGAAGAGTGGGTTATGGGCCACCATGATTGCGCGGCTACAGTTGTTCGCTTTGACTTCTTGACGAATAGGGTCAAAAATCATTTCCAATGCTGGTTTTTCTTCCCGTGCTTCACGGAAAGGGTGGTGAGGGTCTATGCCGGTAAAGGCAAGTGAGGCAGGTTCCAGGTTAGCACCTGGAAAAGGCATCACATGACAAGCATGAGTTTTGCCTCGATAAAGCCTGCCTTCTTCATCCATGTGCACGATGACGGCGGCAATTTCTAGCACAGCATCAGTGTCGGAATTAAATCCAGCTGTTTCTATATCGATCACGATAGGCAGGAAGCCGCGGAAACGATCGGCAATTTTAGGGGGAGATAGGCGCATCTTTAAACTCAGTTTTTAATTATCTGTGTGTGTTTCATGGCGGTGCACCAATTGCCAGGCCAACTCGCCACCAGCACGCAAGGGCACAACCACATCATCGGCGAAGGCAAATTCTTTTGGCACGGCCCATTCCTGACGTACCAGCGACAGTATTTGTTGATTGACAGGCAGGCGGTAGAACTGAGCACCAAAGCGGCTGGCAAAACCATCCAGCTTGCCTAATGCACCGACCGACTCGAAGGCCTCAGCATAAAATTCGATAGCGGCGAAAGCGGTGTAGACACCGGCACAGCCACAGCTGTTTTCTTTGGCAGCTTTGGTGTGGGGAGCACTGTCAGTGCCAAGAAAAAATTTGGGATTGCCGCTACTGGCAACTTTTAGCAGGGCCTGGCGGTGTTCTTCGCGCTTCAACACTGGCAGGCAATAATGGTGTGGTTTGATGCCTCCCACCAGCATGTCGTTGCGATTCAAGAGTAAATGGTGCGGAGTAATAGTCGCGGCAATATTTTCTGATGCGAACAGGACAAAATCAGCGGCGTCCTTGGTCGTGATGTGCTCAAAAACAATTCGCAAGTTGGGAAAACGTTCGCTCAATGGTTGCAGCTTTTGCTCAATAAAAACCTTTTCCCGGTCAAAAATGTCGATATGAGTATCGGTCACCTCACCGTGTACCAGTAAGGGCAGATCAATTTCTTCCATGACAGTCAGGCAATCATAAACCTTTTTCAGGTCGGTGACGCCTGAGTCAGAGTGGGTGGTGGCACCCGCTGGGTAAAGTTTAACGGCATGGACATAACCGCTGGCTTTTGCCTTGCGGATCTCGTCAGGTAAGGTGCCGTCTGTTAGATATAAGGTCATGAGTGGCTCAAAGTTGCTGCCGGCAGGTTTAGCGTTGAGAATACGCTGGCGATAGGCCAGAGCGGCATCAGTGGTTGTGATAGGGGGAGCCAGATTTGGCATCACAATGGCGCGACTAAACTGCGCCGCAGCATGAGGTACGGTTGTTGCCAAAACGGCACCATCGCGCAGATGAATATGCCAATCGTCTGGGCGGGTAATGGTCAGGTGGTCCAATGATTTCTCCCTGCTGGGTGGTCAGGTGCACATTATGCCATTTTTGTCCCTGTTCTCGACGCTCAGTTTTTATATTGTTATAATGACCGCTTGTATGATAGGGATATAGATGGCTGTTTGAGTGTGATATTCCTAAGTCTATCAGTGAATTTTTTCGGTTTGAGTTGAGGGGTAGGTCATGTTGTTACGGTGTTTGTTTTCTTTTTTTTTAATCGGTGGACTAGTGCTACCGGTTTATGCCCAGAAATGTGATTCTTCAAAATCCGCAACGGCGCCTTTTAGTCAATTTGGCATTGCCGCCCGTGCCACGATTACCGACAACAAAAATGATAATACCTGGCTTAGATGTCCGGTTGGTATGACTTGGGACGGTCACTCGTGCGAAGGTATCAGTTTTACATATACTTGGACTGGGGCTGTGGTTGCGATAGACGAATTGAATGCTAATAACCATGCCGGTCGTAGTGATTGGCGCTTGCCAACAGTTGAAGAACTCAATACCGTGGTTGAACGGCGTTGTTTCAAACCCGCGATTGATTTAAAGGCCTTTCCTTACTCACCTGAATCCGGGTTTTGGACCGACACGACTGTAGAGGGTGCTCAGCCCAGAGCTTGGGTGGTTCACTTTCTTAATGGTAATCAATATATTGCTAACAAAAGTCAGACTTGGCGGTTGCGTTTGGTTGCGGGTGAATAGCAGTCCTATGCATCGTCGGGATATAGTTTGATGTTGCTCTTGATTGGGTTAAAGTATACGCCGGTTAAATTGTTGTGTTGTTCCCTAGTGCCATGCTTGGCAGCGATTGAAAAAATAGAAAGGTGGAGATTATGTTAAAGGGTATGTTTGTTTCTTTGCTGCTTGGAACATTAGCGTTACCAGCAGTCGCGCAAAAATGTGATACTTCCAAATCTGCTACAGCGCCATTAAGTCAGTTTAAAACTAACGATAACGGCACTGTTACCGACACCAAAAGCAAACGTGTCTGGTTGCGTTGTGGGCTAGGAATGAGTTGGAATGGTTCAAGCTGTGAGGGTAAAACCTTATCTTATAATTGGGGGGCAGCGGTGGAAGCGGTGAATGAACTGAATGCCAATAAGGTGGCAGGTCGTAATGACTGGCGTTTGCCCAAACTGTCTGAATTACAGAGTATTGTTGAAAATCAGTGTTTTAAACCCGCCATTAATCTGGATGTCTTTCCCTTTACGCCTGAGTCTGGTTTTTGGAGCAGTACGGAGTCTAGCAGTGCTGTTCCGCGGGCCATGATGGTCTTGTTTATTCATGGTAAAGAGTATATCGCCAATAAAAACCAAAACTGGCGAGTCAGGCCGGTGGCAGGCAAATAGTCTGCTAAACCAAGAATGAACAGAGTGCCGGGTTTTACCCGGCGTTTGTATTTAAGGAATGGAAATTATATAACATTGACAACTTGCATCTCTGTTTCAGTTTCTTTTTGAACGTTCTTCAATCGGAAAATACTTACGTTAGCCCTGCTAGCGCTGCTAAAGTGCACCCTATTGATTAAATATTTGGAGTAGGGCGGTGCGGATAGCCTTGGGCGTGGAATATGATGGCGGTGCCTTTTGCGGCTGGCAGTTTCAGGATCATTCACCTTCGGTGCAGGAAGCGGTGGAAAAGGCCCTTTCATCAGTGGCTAACGAGCCTGTGCGGGTTATCTGTGCCGGTCGTACCGATACTGGCGTACATGCTTCCGAGCAGGTCATTCATTTTAATACCAAGGTTGAACGCTCCACGCGCTCCTGGGTGTATGGTGCCAATGCCAATCTTCCTGATGAGGTGGTGATCCTCTGGGCAGCGCCAATCAGTAATGAATTTCATGCCCGCTTTAGTGCTGTTCGGCGTCGTTATCGTTATGTTATTTATAATCGCAATGTCAGGCCTACCTTTTTGGCTGGCCGTACTACCTGGGATTATCGCACTTTAGATGTCACGCGGATGGCTGATGCGGCGCAATGTTTGATGGGCGAACATGACTTTTCTTCTTATCGTGCTGTGGGGTGTCAGGCCAAGAGCTCGGTTCGCACGGTCCACCGGCTTGAGGTGACACGTAAAAATGAGCTGATTTTTATTGATATCGAAGCTAATGCCTTTTTACACCATATGGTACGCAATATTGCCGGGGTATTGATGGCAATAGGCGCAGGAGAAAGGCCGCTGGAATGGGCTAAACAAGTGTTGGCGTTTCGTGATCGTACCTTGGGAGGGGTGACTGCACCACCATCAGGTTTATATCTGACTCAAGTGGAGTATCCAGCAGAATTTGAGCTGCCTCAAGTGCGGCAAGCCTCGATTATTTGGTGATTTTTGAAAAGACCCTGCAAGGTGTATAAATAATGCTTGCAAATCTATAATACACGTATATTATATATGACTATAATTTATGAGTGTATTTAAGGGTTTGCGCTAAGGGGTTTCCAGCCTTCTTTTCCTCTCCTCCCCCTCCTGAAAGAGGCTAGAAGCCCTTGCAAAATATTAAGACCACCCCGAAAAGGGTGGTCTTTTTGTTTCCGGGTTATCTTTCTGACTAACAAAATCATGTCATCGGTACTAAACTAAGATTGAACGTGTGTAGTGCTAAGCGTGTTACGACAGGAGATATATGATGAATGATGTTAATCAGGTAGAAAAAGAGCTTGTTCAGTGTGACGTGTGTTTAAAAGAAATCCCTACATCAGAATCCAAAAATACAGAGGCGAGTGACTATGTGGCCCATTTTTGTGGCTTGGATTGTCATGAAAAGTGGATGAACAAAGCCAAACAAGACCAGGTGGCTGACTAAACTTTAATATTTTGATGGTCGACAACACCCCCTTGGGAGGCAGTTGAAAATTCACTGCATTGGCGATGTGATGTCGCCTGGGGATGCCAGCCGTATACGCAAAGGCAGTGCCCCTGTGGCCATCACCCGTATTCGTCACCTGTGTATGAATTTGTTTCAAAAAGAGTCTTCTTCAGATTCCAGGTGATTACCCGGGAGAATCTTCAGCTCCTTTATCAATCGCTACAGGTATAACAGTACTCCTGTGGCAATATGGATAACCGTTTAATTGTCTGCAGGATGAATAATGAAATATGGTGATATTGATATTGTTAAGCAGACGACCTGCTTTCAGGGGTTTTTTCGGATTGATCAATATCGTTTACGTCACACCTTGTTTGGGGGCGGCATCAGCGAAGAAATGAGCCGTGAGTTATTTGAACGCGGCCATGCGGTGGCTATGTTGCCCTATGATCCAAGCCTTGATCAGGTGGTGTTGATTGAGCAGTTTCGCATCGGTGCACTGCATGACCCTGATGGCCCGTGGATGACTGAAATTGTGGCCGGTATGATTGCTGAGGGTGAAACCGCTGAGGCTGTTGCCTTGCGCGAATCGATTGAAGAATCGGGCTGTGAGGTCACTGATTTACAGCGAATCTGCCGCTATTACCCCAGCCCTGGGGCATGCAGTGAGACGATTGAATTATTTTGTGGCCGGGTTGATGCCAGTCATGCCGGTGGTATTCATGGTTTGGATGAAGAGCATGAAGATATACGTGTCATCAGCATTGGTTTTGAAGAGGCAATGAGCTGGGTTGAATCGGGTAGGCTGAATTCGGCGGCAGTGATTATAGCCTTGCAGTGGTTGGCAATGAATAAAGGCCGATTGTTGCAGGATTGGCATGATTAATGGTTATCACCATTGGGTGATGGGCGAGTGCCATCTCGGGGTGTAAATTCAGCGTTGATGGCCGCTTGTTTGCCGCGTTGTTCATTGACTGTCAGTAATAAGATCAGGCCGAGTATAAAAAACAGCAGGGTGGAAAGAATCGCCAAGCGGTGATTGCCTTGCATGAGGTAAATTATTGCGCCATAAGTCAACGGGCCGATGATGGCGGCCAGCCTGATTGCCAGGCCCCATAGGCCGAAAAATTCACCACTGCGTTGTGGTGGGGCGAATTGCCCGACCATGGCGCGGCCGGCTGACTGGCTTGCACCCAGGGCAAAACCAATCAGATTAGCCGCTAGCCAAAAGGTATTTGTTTCTATGGCGCTGTAGGCGATACCAATGGCGATAATCCAGATGACCAAGGTGATAATAAGGCTTATTTTGGAGCCGATACGATCCTGAATATAGCCAAAGACCAAGGCACCGACGGCGGCAGTGATGTTGACCACCATGATGAGTAGCAGAGTATCTTTGGTGGTGAACTGCATGACTTCTTGAGCATAGATAGCCGCCAGGACGATGACGGTATTAATGCCGGCATGATAGGTGGTCAAGGTGAGCAAAAAACGAAACAGATCCTGATGTTGGCGAGCATGTTTAATAGTGTGATGAAGGCGATTAAAACCTGTCTTTATATGCTCTTTCAGATGACGTGATTCGTTGCTGACGGCGCGTTCCTTGAGCCACAACAAAGTTGGCAGGGCGGCCAGGGCAAAAATAGCAGCAACGATCAGATTGGTGATGGGGACAAAGTCCTGGGGTTGATATCCTTGTGCCTGAGCCCAGTCTATATAAATGATACACAGGCCAAGGGTGAGCAGGCCACCGACATAACCCATGCCCCAACCGTAGCCAGACAGGCGCCCCATTTTGTCCGGCGTGGTGAGTTCCGGCAAAAAGGCGGCAATAAAATTTTCCCCGGCGGCAAACATGACAGTGGCCAAAATCACCAGGCTCATGCCAAGTGCGACATCACCAGGGCCAACCAGACTCAACAGTGAGGTAAAAAGCACACAGCCCAGAGTGGTGAAAATGAGAAAACGCTTTTTTGCGGCAGAGTGATCGGCAATCGCGCCGAGTATGGGAGCGCAAATCAATACCAGCCCGTTGGCGATGGCCATAGCGATTGCCCAAAGCAGAGTGGCATAGCCGTTTTGATCTGTATTGACCTCAGCGGCGACCACACCGACAAAATAGGCGTTAAAGACTGCGGTTAACACCACGGTGGTAAAACCTGAGTTGGCAACATCGTACATGCACCAGGCGAAGCGTTCGCGCTTGCTGGCTGGCGAAAAGGCTGATTTTTTTTTTGCTGTGGGCGTGGTCATTTGGGTTTAAGAAGTCACTTCGATTGTCGATGTGTATTGCACAGGAAAAAGCTGCCTGCGATTAGAATGGGGCACAATGAAACGGAATAAATAAGGTTTATTTTGAATGTTGTTGTTTATTCAACGGCGTATAGGTAATTGTCAAAGCTACCAAAATAGACAGTGCCATTATCAATAAACGGAGATGAGTAGATTCGACCATCAGTCCGGAACTTCCATTGTCGCTTGCCATGTTCAATATCCACAACGTAAAGATGTTGATCATAACTGGCAAAATAGACCCGGCCATCATTCACGGCTGGCGATGAACTGACCCAGTCATGAGTTTTGTATTTCCAAATAACCTTGCCTGTCGCACGATCAACGGCATAAAGTTTGCTATCCTGACTGCCAAAAAAGACATGAGAGTCTGTTACCGCAGGGGATGAGGAGACTGCGGCGAGGGCAGAAGCCTTCCATCTTTCCTCACCGTTTTTTATATTAACCGCATACAGATTGCCATCTTCACTACCAAAATAAACACTGTTACGGTGCACGGCAGGTGATGAAAATATTGCACCATTCGTTTTAAATCGCCATTTTTCCAAACCTGTTTTAGCATCAACGGCATAAAGATAACCATCATGGCTGCCAAAATAAACGATACCATAGTGAAATACAGGGGATGAATAAATGCTTCCACCCGCCTTAAAACGCCAACTTTCGGTAACCGAATTGGCGTTAATGGCATAAAGGTAAGTATCTGTGCTGGCAATGAATAATGTACCCTGATGATAAGTCACTGCGCTATAGATTGGACCACTGGTTGCATAGCGCCAAATTTCGTCACCGCTGTCTTTGTTTAACGCGTAGAGATTGCCATCATCACTGCCGATATAGAGAATATCGGCAAAAATAGCTGGGCTGGCAGTCACTTTGCTGGCCGTTTTAAAGTGCCACTTTTTCTGGCCTGTGGCAGTGTCAATCGCATAGACGTTGCCGTCGTGGCTACCAACATAGGCTGTGCCATTAACAACGATAGGTGAAGAGTTGATCGCTTGATCGGTTTTGAACTTCCATTTGAGTTGGTTTAATTTGGGCACACCTTTGGTCTCAAAAATACCACGGTGATGATTGTCACCACGAAAGGTGGTCGACTTGATTGGCGCGCTACCACAACCAAGCAACGAAATGCTGATGCC
>JAJRWO010000144.1 GCA_024276775.1 Gammaproteobacteria bacterium
CGTTGGCACATTAGCCAGCTGCATAATGGGAGGAATAGCAAATCCCAGTAAGGTAATCATGCCCGTTAAAAATCCCAGCATCACAGGCCAGCCATCTGCGGGGGGGAGTTCAATGCCTGCAAACGGCCCCAACAAAGCAACTAGCCCCCATTGCGCCAGATAACCCAGCAAAACCCCTGCACTACTGCCCACCAAGCCCAACACAAGCATCTGCCACAGATACAAACGGCTCATAAAACCCTGTTCGGCCCCCAAACAACGCATCACTGCACAGTTATCTAAATGGCGGCTGACATACCGACGTGCGGCCATTGCGACAGCTGTGGCGGCAAGCAAAACACTCACCAAAGCCGCCAAACCAAGAAAGGCCTCAGCCCGCTGCAAGGCTGTTTTCACTTGCGGACGTGCATCTTTGATGCTGGTCAATCGCTCACCCGACCCGAGCTGGTTCTGCCAATCACGCTGTAGCGCAGTAACGCGATCTGTTTCACCCGCAAGCAATAGCCGATACATCACTCGGCTGGCAGGCTGAACTAGCTGGGTACGGGGAAGGTCATCAATATTCATTAACAAGCGCGGAGCAAAACCAAACAACATCCCTCCCGATTGCTCAGGCTCATTGATCAATACCGCTGTCACAACCAGTTCGATAGCGCCCACTGTCAAGCGATCACCCACCACAAGCCCAAGTTGAGTCAACACCTGGCTACCCGCCCAAACACTCCCTACTGTCGGTACCTTTGTAACTGCTTTTGCTGGCGCAAACAAAGCACTGGCAATATGCACACGACCGCGTAGTGGGTA
This sequence comes from Gammaproteobacteria bacterium, assembly GCA_024276775.1. Classification (GTDB taxonomy): domain Bacteria; phylum Pseudomonadota; class Gammaproteobacteria; order Tenderiales; family Tenderiaceae; genus Tenderia. The sequence goes on from JAJRWO010000144.1 coordinate 805, forward strand.
AGCATCGCTCACTGCTTTTAGCGCCACTAATTGACTGGCAGGTTGACGGGCATCGGTTGACAGCACCATCGTCGGAAATTCAACCGTTGCAGCCGTCTGCAGTCCACCAGCCTTCGCTGCTGCAATTTTTTCAGCCGCCACCGGATTGCTGGATGAGTAGACCAGATCGCCGCCCAGTAAGTCGTTAGACTGGTTGGCCAATGCCAGTTGAATACGATTGGTAAAGAAATTGACCGAGCTGACACTGGCAACAGCAATAATCAATGCCAGTATCAATACGATCAGTTCGCCTGCCCGCCAGTCACGCCATAGCTGCCGCAGGCCGAGTTGCAATGCCGTCACGTATCGCCCCTCAGACAACCGTCCTCTAATTCCAACTGCCGCTGACAGCGATCCGCCAGATGACTGTCATGGGTCACCAGCATCAGCGTTGTGCCTTGCTCGGCATTTAACTCAAACAGCAGGTCAATAATGATGCTGCTCGTCTTGGCGTCGAGATTACCGGTGGGTTCATCAGCAAATAATATTTTAGGCTGTGGTGCAAAGGCACGGGCGATCGCTACCCGCTGCTGCTCACCACCGGATAACTGTTTGGGATAATGGCTTTGACGCGGCCCAAGGCCGACTCGCCCAAGTACTTGTAGTGCCACATCAGCGGCATCGGCTTTGTCTGTCAGTTCCAAGGGCAACATCACATTTTCCAAGGCTGTCAGGTTGGCCAATAATTGAAAATTCTGAAAGACAAAGCCCACCTTTTCAGCTCTTAGCCGGGCACGGCCATCTTCGTCCAGGGCAAACAGATCAACACCATCTATCCATACCTGTCCACAGGTCGGCGTATCCAGCCCTGCTAACAATCCTAACAAGGTGGATTTACCCGCACCAGATGCGCCAATGATCGCTACCGTTTCTGCGGCCTTAATATCGAGAGCAACATTATTTAGAAGCGTCAGTTCCCCTTCAGGGCTGATGACTCGTTTTGTCAGGCCTTTAACTTTTAAAACAGCATTCATATTCATTTCCAGACGTATTCAGCTAATGAACTCAGACAACCACCGTTACGAAAAAATTCAACCACGTTATAATGTGAGGAATGGAATGGCATTCTGATATTGGTGTCTATCCTAAAGACTTGGAGGACTTAATGAAAGTCTTGATAACCCTTATATTTAGCCTGATTTTTTGCAGCCCGGCGACTGCCAATAGCCCAATCGTGCTGATACTGGGCGATAGCCTTAGCGCTGCCTTTGGCATGGAACAGCAACAAGGCTGGGGGGCACTTTTGCAGAAACGGTTATTGCAGCAAGACGATAACTACAAGGTCATTAACGCCAGCATTAGCGGTGAAACCACCTCAGGCGGTTTGTCACGCCTGCCTGCCCTGCTGCATCGCTACCAACCCAAGGTGGTCATTATTGCCCTGGGGGCCAATGATGGTCTGCGTGGCCTTTCGCTTAAACAGATGCGTGCAAACCTGGTCAGCATGAGTCAACAGTCAAAACATCAAGGCGCTGCTGTGCTTTTGGCTGGCATGCAGTTACCCCCCAACTATGGCCTCGCCTATACGCAAATGTTTCACGACAGCTTCAGGCAGGTGGCAACATCACAACAGCTGGCCTTGGTGCCATTTTTGCTCAACGGCGTTAGCAGAGATAAAAACATGTTTCAACAGGACGGCCTTCATCCAGCAGCAAAGGCCCAGGCGCAAATATTGAATAATATCTGGCCATCGCTGAAACCGCTGCTTTAAAACAGCGCATCAAGTTCGGCCGGGATCGATGGCCGTCCTCGTCCATTGAGCGCCGTACCAATAATCTTGGCCTTCAACACGGGTTTATTATCCGCCACACGAAAAATATCCTGATAAAAAGCAAACCTGGCCTTTGATTCACGCAGCATATTCAAACCAACCACAAACCGATCACCGCTGGTTAATGGCAATTTGTAATCCAGCTCAGCCCTGATCACCACCAGGTTAATACCATTTCTGGCATACTCTGCGAAATCAATACCCACCTGTTTCAAATATTCATGACGCACATGCTCAAGGTAGTTTTGATAAACACTATTGTTGACTATCCCCTGAATGTCGCACTCGTAATCACGCACATTCATTTCCATGGAAAAACGGTACTCTTGCATCATATTCGCCACCATTAAAATAGAGTCCAGAAGGATACATTAGAAACAATAACAAACTGCACATCGTCACAGCTCAGCAGTATAATGCTCGATCTTTACTTTTACCCTGGGGGCAACGTGAAACCCATTATAACGATTAATAATCTCAGCAAAACTTACGCATCAGGCTTTAATGCGCTGAACCAGGTTAGCCTGGATATTCAGCGCGGCGAAATACTATCACTGCTAGGCCCTAATGGTGCAGGCAAAACCACCCTGATCAGTATTGTCTGCGGCATTGTCACCCCTAGCGCTGGCAGTGTCAGCATTGATGGCCATGACATTGTTAGCGACTTTCGCGCAGCACGTGCAAAAGTAGGCCTGGTGCCACAGGAGCTTTCCACCGCTGCATTCGAGAGCGTTTGGGACACTTTGAATTTTAGTCGGGGTCTGTTCGGAAAACCATCAAACCCGGCCTTTATCGAAAAAATCTTGCGTGATCTTTCTTTATGGGAAAAAAAGGATGCCAAAATCATGGAGCTGTCCGGCGGCATGAAACGGCGGGTGTTGATTGCCAAGGCTTTGTGTCACGAGCCAGAGGTGTTATTTCTGGACGAGCCGACAGCCGGTGTTGATGTGGAACTACGACACGACATGTGGACAATGATCGGCAAGCTTCGCCAGCAAGGTGTCACTATCATTCTCACCACACACTATATCGAAGAGGCCGAAGAGATGGCCGATCGCATCGGCATCATCAATAACGGTGAAATTGTCCTGGTGGAAGAAAAAACCACCTTGATGAACAAACTTGGCAAAAAACAATTAACCCTCAGCCTGCAAAACACATTGCAAAAACTCCCCACTTCGCTGAGTCACTTGCCGCTGTCAATCTCTCAAAATGGCAATGCGCTTGTGTATAGCTATGACACACAAGCAGAGCACTCCGGCATACCCGAATTATTACGCCTGCTTGACGAACACAATATCGACTTTAAAGATTTGAACACAAGTGAAAGTTCACTGGAAGATATCTTCGTCAACCTGATCAAGGAATCCGCATGAACGTTTACGCCATCCGCGCAATCTATCTCTTTGAAATGTCCCGTACCTGGCGAACATTAATGGAGAGTGTTGCAGCCCCCGTACTCACAACATCGCTTTATTTTATCGTCTTCGGCACAGCCATTGGCTCACGCATGGGCGACATAGACAATATCAGTTACGGTGAGTTTATCATTCCAGGCCTGGTGATGTTGACACTGCTAAGCATGAGTATCTCAAACGCATCATTTGGAATATATTTTCCCAAGTTCTCAGGCACCATTTACGAAATACTCTCGGCTCCCGTCTCCCCCACCGAAATCGTCATCGGCTATGTGGGTGCAGCGGCAACTAAATCCGTTATCCTCGGATTTTTGATACTGGCCACAGC
>JAJRWO010000145.1 GCA_024276775.1 Gammaproteobacteria bacterium
GAGTGTACCCCGCGTGGTTGGCATATACTGCGGGCAAAGATAGGCGCAAGGCAGCCCGAAAATGCCGTCTTTATTGGCCGTCGACCGACAGGTGAAATCTATTCAGCACAATTGAAATCCGAACACCCGGAGCGAGACTGGGTATTAACGCGTATCCTCTGGTTGAGTGGTCTTGAACCAGGTTTGAACCGACTGGGCAAGGTCGACACCATGCGTCGTTATATCTATCTTCATGGCACCCCCGATGATGTTGAGCTTGGCATACCAAATTCACATGGCTGTGTGCGCATGCGTAACGGCGATATCATCAAACTGTTTGATGAGGTTCCAATAGGAACACGGGTTTATATCAAAGGCTGACAAATGCTCCAGTTTCTATTTTCACGTCTTGTCAGTGCCCTGTTTGTCATCTTTGGTGTCACCTGCCTGGTATTTTTGTTGCTGCACATCGTGCCGGGTGACCCGGTTGAGGTCATGCTGGGCGAGTCGGCCCAACCAGCCGACCGCGAGGCCTTGCGTCGAGCACTGGGATTGGATCAACCCTTGCTGACACAGTTCGGCCAATACCTGAGCAACTTGGTGCAGTTGGATCTTGGTCACTCACTTTATTCACAACGGCCCATTGCTGACATGTTGCTGGAACGTATCCCGGCCACGGCACAACTGGCCATTAGTTCGTTGGTGGTCGCCGTACTGATTGCCTTTCCTCTTGGTGTACTTGCGGCAGTTAGAAAAGACAGCCATTGGGATCAGAGTGCTATGGGCCTGTCTTTGATTGGCGTGTCTATCCCCAATTTTTTGATGGGGCCAATTTTAATTCTGGTGTTTTCACTCTGGCTGGGTTGGTTTCCCGTCAGTGGCCGGGATGGCTTTGTTTCTTTGATTTTACCGGCCTTGACCTTGGGCACAGCCATGGCGGCAATTTTGTCGCGCATGGTCAGAGCGACCTTGTTGGAAACGCTCAATGAAGATTATATCCGCACCGCACGGGCTAAAGGCCTGAGTCAACGCTTGGTGGTCTGGCGTCATGCCATGCGCAATGCCTTGTTGCCGGTGATTACCCTGCTTGGTTTACAATTGGGTGTGTTACTGGGAGGGGCGGTGATTACCGAAGTAGTATTTTCCTGGCCCGGGTTGGGGCAGTTGACCATTGAATCCATTCAACGTCGTGACTATCCGGTGGTGCAGGCCTGTGTGCTATTGATCAGTTTGACCTATGTGGTGGTCAATACCCTCACCGACCTGGTCTACGGCTGGCTTGATCCTCGCATCAGGCTGGAGGGGGGCAGATGATACGTCTGTGGTGGCCAGCGGCAATACTGCTGCTCTGGGCCTGTTTCGCGCTATTGGGTGATTTTATGGGGCTGGCCCCCGACCACATTGATCTGCCCAAAATTCTACTTGAACCAGGGGCCGATGCTTGGCTTGGTTATGATGACCTGGGGCGACCGTTGTGGGATAGATTGGTCGCCGGCGCGCAAACCTCTTTCATTGTGGCGGTGGTGGTGGTGTTTTTGTCATCGATCATTGGTACCGTGATTGGTGCTGTTAGTGCCTATAAAGGCGGCTGGGTTGATCACCTGGTTGTGCGCATTATCGATATTTTTCTCGCCTTTCCTGGCATTCTTCTGGCCATTGCCTTGGCCGGTTTGTTAGGGCCGGGTATCAACAACGTCATCATCGCCCTCAGCGTAGTGGGGTGGGTGGGGTTTGCTCGCTTAGCGCGCGCCCAGGTATTAACCATTAAACATCGTGAGCACATTCAGGCAGCCCACTCACTTGGCACCCTGCCCGTCAGAATTGTCATTTTTCACATTCTGCCATTGATCATGGCACCATTAATTGTTGAGGCCACCTTTGCTGTCGCTGGTGCGGTAATCTCAGAGGCAGGACTGTCGTTTCTAGGCTTGGGGGTGCAACCGCCCGAAGCTTCGTGGGGCAGCATGATTCGCGATGGCGCTCGCTATTTGCTCATTGCCCCCCACATGGTACTGGTGCCCGGTGTGGTGTTGATGTTGGTAGTCTTGGCAGTCAATCTATTAGGCGACCAGCTGCGTGACAGACTGGATGTACACACACGCCAAAGGCAAAAATAGAAGGAACAGCGATGTCGTTAGGTCCAGTAATGGTAGGGCTGTCAGGCACACAACTGGCGCAACAGGAAAAAGAGATACTCAATCACCCCATGGTCGGTGCTGTCATCCTGTTTACACGCAATTATGAGTCCTTGCCGCAGTTGCAAAATTTGATTGCTGATATACATCTGCTGCGAACGCCTCACCTGTTGGTGTGTGTTGACCACGAAGGTGGCCGGGTGCAGCGCTTTCGTGAAGGCTTTAGCCATCTGCCACCACTGCGTCGTATCGGTGAGATTTATGATGTGAATAGCAAGCGGGCCAAACGACTGGCGGAAACAGCGGGCTGGTTGATGGCTGTTGAGCTACGTGCTGTGGGTGTCGACTTCAGTTTTTCACCAGTATTGGATCTTGATTACGGTGTTTCTGACATTATTGGCGACCGTTCATTCCACCGTCAGGCCCATGCCGTTGCTGACCTGGCACAGGCTTATATTGCGGGCATGCAAACAGCCGGCATGGCGGCCACAGGCAAACATTTTCCTGGCCATGGTGCAGTTGAAGTGGATACACATCTGGCCATTGCTCGCGATGAGCGTGTCTTTGTCGACATCGAATCGGATGATTTAGTGCCGTTTGAGCGCCTGATCCGTTCAGGACTGGCAGGCATCATGCCCGGCCATGTCATCTATCCTCAGGTTGATGCCCAGCCCGCTGCATTTTCCCGTTTTTGGTTGCAGGAGGTATTACGCAAACGCTTGCAGTTCCAAGGCGCAATCTTTAGTGACGACCTGCTGATGCAGGGCGCTGCGGTAATGGGCAGTGTTAGTGACCGGGCCGAGGCAGCGCTGGAGGCCGGCTGCGATATGGTACTGGTATGTGACAACCTTGCCGAGATCTGCAACACCCTTGAACGGTTGGAACGCTTCGACAACCCGGCCTCACACCTGCGCCTGGCACGCATGCATGGTCGTAAACCACTGACGCGAGACCTGTTGCACAACACGTCTCAATGGCATCAGGCGGTGCAGGCACTGGATGTGCTGAATAAGGCTAAGCCTATGGATTTATTGTAGCATTGACGAGTATATTTTAAGAGTAACAACCATGGAACAACTGCTGACAGCGTTTAAACAATATATCGGGCAAGACCAGGGGGGCTGGGTCGTTCAAGTGTTTGTGGTGGTGTTTGTCACCCTGACGATTGATTTCATTCAGAAAGGCATTCTGAGCCGTATTCAGCGTCGTTTGGAAAAGACCCAAACGCTCTGGGATGACACGCTGATTCAATCTATTCGCGCGCCGCTATCGCTGTTAATCTGGATTGTTGGTTTGGCCTTTGCTGCCTCCATTGTTCAGAAAGTGGCGGATGCCGCCATCTTTGAAATCATCACACCAATCCGCGAAATGGGTGTCATTACCGTCATTGCCTGGTTTCTGCTGCGCTTTATCAAAAATGCCCAAGCCAATCTAACCCAGCGAAAAACCAATGCTCAAGGCAAAGAAATTGACCACACCACCGTTGATGCCATCGGCAAACTGCTGCGTTTGTCGGTTATCATTACCGCCTCGCTGGTCGCATTGCAGACCATGGGTTACAGCATCTCCGGCGTATTGGCATTTGGCGGCATCGGTGGTATTGCCATCGGTTTTGCCGCCAAGGATTTGTTGGCCAATTTTTTTGGCGGACTGATGATTTATCTGGATCGCCCGTTTGCAGTGGGCGACTGGATACGCTCGCCAGATCGTAATATCGAAGGCACGGTTGAGTATGTCGGCTGGCGTCAGACACGCATCCGCACCTTTGATAAACGGCCGCTGTATATTCCCAATTCTGTTTTTTCCACCATCGCAGTAGAAAACCCCTCGCGCATGAGTCATCGCCGCATCTACGAAACCATTGGTGTTCGCTACGACGATGTCAACAAAATATCGGCCATCACCGATGATATTAAAAAAATGCTGCTGGAACACCCTGAGATTGATAACAGCCAAACCATGATCGTCAACTGCAACGCCTTCGCCGCCTCATCGATAGACTTCTTTGTTTACACCTTCACCAAAACCACTAACTGGATAAAATTCCACGAGGTTAAACATGATGTATTGTTAAAGATTAACGACATCATTACCGCGCATGAGGCTGAAATAGCCTTTCCAACGTCGACCTTGCATATTCCTGATGGGGTCACCATTGAAGAACAGATTGTATCAACACAATCACAGTCAAAAGTATAAACAAATATGATGACAACTGAATATCTACAAGAATCAAAAAAAGTCATGCAAGAAGCCGATCTGTTATGTAACAAACAACAGGTCGAGGCCGGTTTTGATAAAATAGCGGCAGAAATTACAGCCCAACTGGCGGATAAAAACCCAGTTGTTTTGTGCATTATGACGGGGGGTATCATTCCTGCCGGCATGCTTTTGCCACGCTTGGATTTTCCGCTGACCACCGACTACATTCACGCCAGCCGCTATGGTCAAAATACCCAGGGGGGCGAGCTAGACTGGATAGTCAAACCACGCAAGTCACTCAAAGGCCGGGTTGTGCTATTAGTAGACGATATATTTGACGAAGGACTAACCCTTGAAGCCATTACTCGGGATTGTAAAGAGGCCGGTGC
>JAJRWO010000146.1 GCA_024276775.1 Gammaproteobacteria bacterium
CCCAATCCATGGGGCTTGAAGGCGTAGCGCGTATGCGCAAGCAGGAAACCATCTTCGCCATTTTAAAAAGTCACGCCAAGAAGGGTGAGTCGATTTATGGTAACGGTGTGCTGGAAATTTTGCAGGATGGCTTTGGTTTTTTAAGGGCTGCGGACAGTTCATATATGGCTGGTCCGGATGATATCTATGTTTCGCCGAGCCAGATACGCCGCTTCAATCTGCGGACGGGGGATAGTGTTTCGGGTAAAATTCGCCCGCCGAAAGACAGCGAACGTTATTTTGCGCTGCTGAAGGTTGATCAAATTAATTACGAGCCGCCAGAAAATGCCAAGAACAAGGTGCTGTTTGAAAACCTGACGCCATTATTTGCTAATGAGCGCCTGAAGATTGAGCAAGGCAATGGCAGTACCGAGGATTTAACCGCCCGTGTCATCGAACTGGTGGCACCCATCGGCAAGGGCCAGCGGGCCATGATTGTTTCGCCGCCCAAGGCTGGCAAGACCGTGATGCTGCAGAGTATTGCCCAGTCAATCGCTGCCAGTCATCCAGAGTGCTATCTGATTGTTTTGTTGATTGATGAGCGTCCCGAAGAAGTGACAGAGATGAGACGTTCAGTTAAGGGAGAGGTAATTTCCAGTACTTTTGACGAACCAGCCAGTCGCCATGTTCAGGTTGCTGAAATGGTGATTGAAAAAGCTAAGCGTTTGGTTGAGCATAAGCGTGACGTAGTGATTTTACTTGACTCCATTACCCGTTTGGCACGTGCCTACAATACCGTCATTCCTTCATCCGGTAAGGTGTTAACGGGGGGTGTGGATGCCAACGCTTTGCATAGACCAAAGCGATTTTTTGGTGCCGCACGTAACATTGAAGAGGGGGGTAGCCTGACCATTATTGCGACAGCCTTGGTTGAAACGGGCTCGCGTATGGATGATGTCATCTACGAAGAATTCAAAGGCACGGGTAACATGGAGCTGCATCTGGATCGTAAAATTGCAGAAAAACGTGTCTACCCGGCGATCAATATCAATCGTTCTGGTACTCGTCGTGAAGAGTATCTAACTAAACCGGAAGATTTACAGAAAATATGGATACTGCGTAAGCTGCTGCATCCGATGGAAGATCTGGCGGCAATGGAATTCATGTTGGATAAGTTAAAAGACGTGAAGACCAACGACGAGTTTTTTGATTCCATGAAGCGTTGAGTAAAAAATTGAATAATAGAAAAGGCCGGCTAAATGCGGGTCTTTTTTATGGAATATTTTTGAGGCTAATTTAATCATCCTGAAAAATTAATTGGCCGCTGAAGCAGAGGTGCCAGTTGCCAATGTTGTATGAGGAGGGATCAAGAAAAGGAATTAAGTTCCGGCTGGGCTTGTGGGGCTAAGGATTTTTCGGTAATATGCCCGGCTAATTCGCGGACCATGCCCCTTGCATGGGGTTAAATTTGAGGAGAGGTTTTTACCATGAAAGCGGATATTCATCCAGCCTACGCAGAAGTTGAAGTGACGTGCAGTTGTGGTTCTGTGTTTACGACCCGTTCTACACTGGGTAAGAGTGGCCTGCACATCGATGTATGCGCCAGCTGCCACCCTTTTTATACGGGTAAGCAGAAGGTACTTGATACCGCTGGTCGTGTAGATAAATTTCGTCAGAAGTACGGCATGAAATAGAGCGATGTGCTGCTTTGGCCGATCGGTCTGTTGAAAAGGGTGTCTCAAAAGGGCACCCTTTTTGCGTTTTGGCTGTTGGCGTTATTTTGGCTGCCGCTGCAAGCCCAGGAGTGCCTGCCGTTTCAGGTTGACGAATGGGTTGATGTTGCCTACGTCTACGATGGTGATACGGTTAAGCTTAAAGATGGCCGTAAGCTGCGTTTTATCGGTATTAACACCCCAGAGATTGGTTATGGTGGTGAGCCATCAGAACCTTTTGCGAAGCAGGCACGTCAAGCGTTGATTGGCATGCTGGCTGAGAATAAGCGTCTCGCGTTGCGATTCGGCCAGCAGCGTAAAGATCGTTATGGTCGCTTGCTGGCTCATGTTTTTCTACCCGATCAGCGCAATGTGCAATCGCTGTTGTTGCGGCAAGGTTTGGCTGCCGGTGTTGCGGTGGGGGAAAATCTGGCCAATATTGATTGTTATATGGCAGCGGAGCGGCGGGCCGGGCAGCGAGGTATTTGGTCTTTGCCCCGCTTCCAGGGACTGGCGACCACTGAGTTGTCATCAGAGTCTAAGGGGTTTCAGATACTTTTGGGTAAAGTTATTCGTGTCGCTGAAAGTCGTAAATCTTATTGGCTCAATTTTGCTGGCAAGAAGGTAGCGGCGCGGATAGATAAACGTGATTTGGCAGCATTTGAAAATCGGCTTGAGCTACCAAAACTACAGGGGAAAACCATCAAACTGCGTGGCTGGCTCTATCGGCATAAAGGGCGGATGGCGTTACGGGTTTATCATCCTGCTGTCATACAGGTTTTGCAGTAATCATCGGCTCCTGCACTGCCTTCATGTCAATAAGGTTGTACTACCGTGAATAGTTTGAGGCACCTAATATGCTAAGATTTAATGAAATTTTATGGATGAGTATTCATTGAGTGACGACTTAAAACAGCGTGCGCTGGTTTATCATGCCGAGCCAAAGCCAGGCAAGATTGCCACCGCTATTACCAAACCGTGTGAAGATCAAAATGATTTGTCACTGGCTTACACGCCTGGCGTGGCTGCGCCAGTGCGTGAAATTGCTGTGGATGTAGATCTGGCCTATCGCTACACTGGCAAGGGTAATCTGGTGGCGGTCATCACTAACGGCACGGCGGTGTTGGGTCTGGGTAATGTGGGGCCCCTGGCAAGCAAACCGGTGATGGAAGGCAAGGGTGTGCTGTTCAAACGCTTTGCCGATGTGAATGTCTTTGATATTGAGGTTGATGCTGATAGCGCTGAGCAGTTTATCGATACGGTGGCAGCTATCGCGCCGACCTTTGGTGGTATTAATCTGGAAGACATAGCCGCACCGCAGTGTTTCGTGATCGAAAAGGCTTTGATTGAAAGACTTGATATCCCGGTGTTTCATGATGATCAACATGGCACGGCGATCATTATTGCCGCCGGTCTGTTGAATGCCATTGAGTTGCAAGGCAAAACCTTACAACAGGTTAAAATTGTTTGTGTCGGCGCAGGTGCTGCCGGGATTGCCTCAATGCGTCTATTGACAACATTGGGCATGCCTAAAGAGCACTTGACCTTGGTGGATCGCACGGGTGTGGTGCACAGTGGTCGCGATGACTTGAACGAATACAAGCGTGAGTTTGCTCGAGACACCGACGCACGCAGTTTATCTGATGCCATGAAAGGTACAGATGTCTTTATTGGTGTTTCTGGTCCGAATGTACTGAGTGAAAAACAGTTGTTAAGCATGGCGGCTAAGCCGATTGTGTTTGCGCTGTCTAATCCTGATCCTGAAATCAGCCCTGAAGTGGCGCTGGCTGTGCGCGATGATCTGGTCATGGCGACGGGTCGAAGTGATTATCCCAATCAAGTCAATAATGTGTTAGGTTTTCCGTTTATATTTCGTGGTGCATTGGATGTGCGTGCAAGCCAGATCAATGCCAAAATGGTGACCGCTGCTGTGTATGCGCTGCGTGACTTGGCGCGTGAGCCGGTGCCGCAGAAGGTATTGGATGGTTATGGCTTGAATAGTTTGTGTTTTGGGCCTGATTACATTATCCCTAAACCAACAGATGAGCGTTTGATTGATGTGGTGCCGGC
>JAJRWO010000147.1 GCA_024276775.1 Gammaproteobacteria bacterium
AGAACTTGCAATAATATATTGAAAACATCAGGGTGGGCCTTCTCAACCTCATCCAACAATAGAACGCTATAAGGTCGGCGGCGTACTGCCTCGGTCAAATAACCACCTTCTTCGTAGCCAACATATCCTGGTGGCGCACCGACTAAACGAGCTACCGAATGTTTTTCCATAAACTCAGACATATCGATGCGCACCATAGCGTCATCGCTATCAAACATAAATTCAGCCAAGGCTTTAGTCAGCTCAGTCTTACCGACACCCGTCGGGCCCAAAAACATAAACGACCCATTAGGCCGACTGGGGTCAGATAAACCCGCCCGCGAACGACGAATCGCATCCGATACCACACGCACGGCTTCTTTTTGTCCGATGACACGAGACGCCAATTTGGCTTCCATGCCCAACAATTTATCGCGCTCGCCCTCAAGCATTTTATTGACTGGAATCCCTGTGACCTTGGAAACCACTTCGGCAATTTCTTCCTCGGTGACTTTATTACGCAACAAGGTCATATCCATCATCTCAGCTTGAGACGCCATATCGAGCTGTTTTTCAAGCTGTGGAATCTTGCCGTATTGCAATTCAGACATACGCGCCAAATCGCCCGCACGGCGGGCCGTCTCGAGTTCTAAACGCATACGCTCTAATTCTTCTTTAATTTGTTGCGAACCTTGCAGCGCCGCCTTTTCTGCGCGCCAAACTTCATCAAGATCAGAAAACTGTCTCTCTAACCCACTAATCTGATCTTTCAACGCATTCAAACGTTTAATCGAAGCCTCATCCGTTTCCTTGCTGACTGCCTCGTGTTCAATTTTTAGCTGAATAATTTTGCGTTCTAGCCTATCCATCTCTTCAGGCTTTGAATCTATTTCAATACGAATACGGCTTGCCGCCTCATCAATAAGATCGATTGCCTTATCAGGCAAATTACGGTCGGTCACATAACGATGCGATAAGGTCGCCGCAGCAACAATGGCTGGGTCGGTGATATCAACACCATGATGCACTTCGTACTTTTCTTTTAAACCACGCAAAATAGCGATGGTGTCTTCAACCGATGGCTCATCAACCAATATTTTTTGAAAACGACGTTCAAGCGCAGCATCTTTTTCAATATTTTCACGGTATTCATTAAGTGTGGTTGCGCCAACACAATGCAATTCACCACGCGCTAGCGCTGGCTTAAGCATATTACCGGCATCCATCGCACCATCAGCACCACCGGCGCCAACCATGGTATGAATTTCATCAATAAACAAAATGACCTGGCCTTCTTGTTTCGACAAATCATTAAGTACAGACTTCAAGCGCTCTTCAAAATCACCGCGGAATTTGGCACCTGCAATCAAGGCGCCCATATCAAGCGATAGCAGCCGTTTACCCTTTAAGCCTTCAGGCACTTCACCATTAACAATACGCTGCGCCAAACCTTCGACAATGGCCGTCTTACCGACACCAGGCTCACCGATTAGAACGGGGTTATTCTTTGTCCGACGTTGCAATACTTGTACGGTACGACGAATTTCTTCGTCACGACCAATTACCGGATCCAGTTTGCCTTGCTCAGCACGCTCAGTAACATCAACCGTGAAACGCTCTAAAGCCTGACGTGATTCCTCAGCATTAGGGTCGTTAACCGTCTCGCCTCCACGCACATCCTCAATCGCCCGCTCAAGCCCACCTTTACTTGCTCCGGCATCGCGCAGCAATTTACCGACCTCGTGCGCATCATCCACTGCTGCGAGCAAAAATAGTTCGCTGGAAATATAAGTATCTTTTCGATCTTGCGACAACTTATCGCAGACATTCAGCAAGCGCCCTAAGTCTGCCGACAAATGCACTTCACCAGCAGTACCATGCACACTTGGCAACCGCTCAAGAGCCTCTCCCAAATGCGAGCGCAAACCGTTTACATCAACACCAGAATTAGTTAACACATGACGAATACTGCCACCCTGTTGATCAAGCAAAGCAATCAACATATGTGTAGGCTCAATAAACTGATGATCGCGACCAACCGCCACACTCTGCGCGTCAATCAATGCTGCTTGAAACTTACTCGTTAATTTTTCCATGCGCATCCCCTAAACCTCTATATTGATCGTATAAAATATCGATAATGATGACGTCTTATAGAAACCTGTATCATCACTCTATAAGCTATTAACATAGTGCTATTATAGCTCTTCTTCAAGGGCAAAGATTAAGCGCTATCGATAAAAAATGCATTCCAACTAACAACACAATTATGTCTCAATCCAAATTTGCACAACTTAATGAAATCATTGCACTTGATGTCCGCCTAGCTCTCACCGAAGACGTTGGCCCCGGCGATGTGACTGCCGCCTTAATTGCTGACACACAACAATGTCATGCAAAACTAATCTGCCGCGAACCAGCAATACTTTGCGGCCGCCCCTGGTTTGACGGTGTCTTTGCCGCAATGGATGACAGTATCAATATTACCTGGCATTTTGCCGATGGTGACGCTATCGCCGCCGATAGCCTGCTATGTAAATTACAAGGCCCAGCACGCGCAATTGTCACCGGTGAGCGTTGTGCGCTAAATTTCTTGCAGACTTTGTCTGGTACAGCGACTCTTGCCCATCGCTATGCTGAGCAAGTTTCTGACCTAGCAACAACCATCTTGGATACACGAAAAACTATCCCCGGCTTAAGGTATGCACAAAAGTACGCAGTAAAAATTGGCGGCTGCGACAACCATCGTTTTGGCCTCTATGATGCGATCTTAATCAAAGAAAATCATCTAATCGCTGCCGGCTCAATTGAAAATGCCGTAGCACGACTCAAAGAATCACATCCTGAACTATCGGTAGAAATGGAAGTGGAGTCCTTAGAAGAAATGGACAAAGCCATCAATGCAGGCATTAAGCGCTTACTATTGGATAACTTTAATCTCGATCAACTGCGGGCTGCCGTTGCCAAAAAACCAAAAGACATAATACTAGAATCTTCAGGCAACGTTGACCTTAGTACGGTGCGTGACATCGCACTAACTGGCGTAGACTATATATCGATAGGTGGATTAACAAAACATGTGACCGCTATTGATTTATCAATGCGCTTGACGCTAGATTAAGCACTTAAGCTGGTTTCTGCTCGTTAATTTTTCGTAACGCCTTACCAAAACGAAAACCAAAGTTTTTCGTCGAATCAAATAACCAGCGATCAACGGTGCTAAACAATATTTGGTTATAGTGCACACCCGCTTCGGTCATATTGAAAGCCATATAACTTGCTAGGTCTGCATCAGAAATAGTGCGGTAAACATAAAGACCAGCCACCAACATTCGGCCACGCACACCAATCATGATCTGCTCACGTGACTCAGCAATCGTGTCATAGACCTGACGCATTGTTTTTTCATCAGGTCTATCGTCACCATTAGCAATAGCCGTTGCCAAAGCCATGGCGTAGTTAGCATTAACAATCATTTCAACAGATTGCTCTATCGCACTCATCGAACTATAAAGCTCAGTGACCATTAAACGACGTTTATCGCTAACCGAATAAAGTTCGCTACTCACCGAATAAGCATTAAGATCTTCACTATAACTGGGAGAACCATGTTGGTTTTCGGCGTCGTTAATCAAATCGCCCAAAGCCGTTTTACGCCAACGCAATATCGTCTCTACATGCTCATCAGAAAGGCCTGTCATCAAGGCTTCACGAATACGAGACTGCAAGCTAGTCGCAGAGAAACTCTCATCAGCAATACTCTTAGCTGCGGCAATAATATCTGGCGGCGCACCCTGCGTTGCCATAGCTTGCACCACCGCTGGCGACATAATACCGGCAACGCTTTCAGCAAATTCATCGAGCCCGTCAAGGTCATAGACCTCGACAACGGATTCTGCAGCAATGACTTGCGTTGCAGCCAAGCCAAAACTTAATGCAATAATCAAAGCTCGTAGAGTAGAGCAGACGTAGTGATAGCTATTCATACCCCGTGTTATCGGCAGCAGCGCAATAGCCCTTAAACAAGAGCTATTGCGCTGATATGACATAGCGAGAAAACCACGATAAGGCTACAATCTGCGCTCCTATTAATAACCAGGCTCAGAAACACCCCATGCGCGCCAGTCAATTTCTCCTCAGTACCCTCAAAGAAACCCCAGCAGATGCTGAATTAGCCAGCCATCGGCTAATGCTCCGTAGCGGCATGATAAGACGCCTCGCTTCAGGCCTTTATAGCTGGCTACCACTAGGCCTGCGCGTATTACAGAAAGTAGAAGGTATCATTCGCGAAGAAATGAACAAGGCCGGCGGCCAACAATTACTCATGCCTGCCGTACAGCCCGCCGAATTATGGCAAGAATCCGGTCGCTGGGAGCACTATGGCCCAGAATTACTACGTGTCAATGACCGCCATCAACGCGAATTTTGTATTGGCCCGACTCATGAAGAAGTCATTACCGACCTCATGCGCAACGAGATTCGTAGCTATCGTCAGCTACCAGCTACGTTCTACCAAATACAAACCAAGTTTCGTGACGAAATACGACCACGCTTTGGTGTCATGCGCTCACGCGAATTCATCATGAAAGACGCCTACTCATTTCATATCAATGAAGCCTCTATGCAAGAAACCTATGAAGTGATGTATGACACCTATACCCGCATCTTTAATCGCCTAGGCTTAAACTTCCGCGCTGTTGCGGCAGACAGTGGCTCTATCGGTGGCGCGGTGTCACATGAATTTCATGTCTTAGCCAATTCTGGTGAAGATGCTATTGCCGTTTCTAACGGTGATGACTACGCCGCCAATGTCGAGCTTGCTGAAGCTGTCAACGTCACCACTAAAAATGATTCGCCGCTCGAAAACATGGGTATCGTTAATACCCCTGACCACCGCAGCATTGAAGAAGTCTGCAGCTTATTGGAAATCAACCCAGAACAAACCATCAAAACCTTATTAGTAGAAGGCGTCGATGACACGGTAGTCGCACTATTATTGCGTGGTGACCATGAACTCAACGACATCAAAGCCGAAAAACACCCGCTGATCGCGCAACCTCTGCGTATGGCGAGTGCCGAACAAATCATGGCTGCCGCACAATGTGATGCTGGCTCAATCGGCCCGGTTAATCTAAGCACCACAATTATTGCTGATCGCAGCGTTGCCGAACTTAAAAACTTTGTCTGCGGTGCCAACGAAAATGGTAAACACCTTACGAGTGTTAACTGGCAGCGTGATCTGCCTTTGCCCGAACTCGCTGATCTGCGCAATGTTGTCGCTGGCGACCCATCACCATCAGGGACCGGCACACTGGATATCGTTCGCGGCATCGAAGTCGGCCACATTTTTCAGTTAGGTGATAAATACTGTAAAGCCATGAACGCCAACTGCCTCAATGAAGGCGGCAAACAAGTAACAATGCTAATGGGTTGCTACGGCATTGGTGTAACCCGTGTTGTTGCCGCAGCGGTAGAGCAAAACCATGATGACAATGGCATTATCTGGCCACTAAGTATCGCGCCATTTCAACTCGCTTTATTACCTATGAATATGCACAAATCGCTTCGCGTACGCGAAGCCTGTGAAAAACTCTACGAAGAACTTACTCAGGCTGGAATCGAAGTCTTTTTCTATGACAAAAAAGAACGCCCTGGCGTCATGTTTGCCGAAACTGAACTTATCGGCATTCCACATCGAGTCGTCATCGGTGAGCGCGGTCTTGATAGTGGCACGGTTGAATACCGCAAACGCGGCAAAAGCGATAACGAAGAATTAGCCTTAAACGATATCGTAGAAACCATCAAGCAACACTTATTAGGTGCCGATAAATAGGCTGAACTTATTGCAACGCTTATATTGTGTATAAACTCAACAATCACATTACAGTCACTACCAAGCCTTTATTGATCACAGCATGGCTAATACTGTGTTGTGTCATCAGTTTTAGTGGCGTTGCATCAAAACAAGCTAAAGAAACAAGCCTATTCTTGGTTGACCCAGAACTGCGCTCAGCACTTACCACAGCTGCCAGCGACGCCAGCACTTTTGGCGATCGATATGCTGCTGAAGTGTGGTTGCTAGACATGTCTAGCCGTTTAGAAAAACGCCTTAATACCACAGAAAAATGGTCGGGCCTCAAACTATGGAAGAATCCAGAACAACGCCTCCATTTTTTACGCGCCGTCCACGAAGAAGCAACACGTGTAGAACTAGCACCCGAGCTCGTTCTCGCATTAATCGAAGTAGAAAGTAACTTTGATCGCTGGGCCTTATCTCATGTCGGCGCACGTGGGTTAATGCAAATCATGCCGTTCTGGCTAGACGAAATTGGTCGCCCCGATGATAATCTATTCGACACCCAAACCAATTTACGTTTCGGCTGCACGATATTGAAGTTTTATATCGACAAAGAAAAAGGCAATAAAGTGAAAGGTCTTGCCCGCTACAACGGCAGCACAGGCAAGACCTGGTATTCAGAACGTGTCTTTAAAGCTTTGCGCGAACGTTGGTATCGCTCTTAACTAGCTACTTAGCAATCATTGCTTCCAGTTTAGCCTTATCCTCAGCGGACACTTTATGCGCTACCCTGCCAATAATTTCGATCAAAGTAATTAAATCAGGATCGCCACCATTTGCGCCCAAATCACCGGCTAATTCCTCCAGCTTAACCTTATCGCTATCAGATGGAAAATGCTCAGTCGCCTTCACCACTGCCATAACTTGCGCCAAAGCAGCACTGTTTGCACTGCCATCCATAGCGCCCATGTATGTCGTCAATGCTGTTTTTTCGGCAGAAGACGGATGATGATTGAGATTTTTAACAATTTTCATTGTTGCTTTTAAAGCACCGGTGTAACTCGTATCCACTACCGCAGCTGTCTCAACAACCGAATCCGAATCAGATTGCGAACAAGCTGTTATCGCTACCAATACACCGGCTAGTAAAATTAACCCTAGTTTCTTCATTTTTCCCTCCTTGCTGTCAGCACATCGCTAAACAGTCATAAATTGATCCGGCGCCTCCATCTCCAACGATTCACATTCAACATCGTCAACTACAGCCATAGGCGAACCCTGAGCCAACCACGCTCTTAACTTGGCCAATTCATGGCGATCGCCACAAGCAATAACTTCGACGCGGCCATCGGGTAAATTTTTGGCACTACCGGTTAAACCTAGGCCAACCGCTCGCCGCCGTGCTGCCGCACGGAAGAAAACACCCTGGACACGGCCTGATACAATACAACGCATACACTGAGACATTACGCTATATTAACCAGCAAACACAGATAGAACAACATGACTACATACCGTATAGAAAAAGACAGCTTAGGCGAGCTAAAAGTTCCAAACGATGCCTGGTATGGCATTCAAACTGCACGTGGCATCGACAACTTTCAAATCAGTGGTCGTAAACCAGACCATGATTTTGTCCAAGCACACGTCACCATCAAACGTGCAGCGGCTGTCGCCAATAATCAGCCAAACTGGTTAGACAACAAACAAAGCCAAGCCATCATCAATGCCTGTGATCAAATTCTTGCTGGCGAACATCTCGACCAATTTGTCATTGATCGTTTTCAGGCAGGTGCGGGCACCAGCCACAATATGAATAGCAACGAAGTCATTGCTAATTTAGCCAACGTCGCCCTTGGCGGTGAACGCGGTGTCTACGACCCAGTCAATCCAAATGATCACGTCAATATGGGACAAAGCACCAACGACACCATCCCTACCGCCATACGTCTCACTGCATTAAAAAAACTGCCCAAGCTATTAGCCTCAGTCGATACCATGGCCAACGAATACGAGCGTTTAGCTGAAGCTAATAAAGACAGCGTCAAAAGCGGGCGTACCCATCTGCAAGATGCTGTACCAACAACCATAGGTCGAGAGTTTGCTGCTTACGCCTGGGTACTGCGTCGCTGTCGCCAACGGCTGGCAAACTGCAAAACCAATTTATGCGAAATTGGTTTGGGTGGCAGCGCTGTCGGCACCGGATTGAACACCTCGCCCGATTACGCCAATTTAGTGGCTGCCGAACTCGCGCGATTAACCGGCGAACCGATTGTCACTGCCGAAAATCTTATTGGTCAGATGCAATCCATGACCGACCTCCAAGCTTTATCATCGGAAATCCGTAATCTCACTCTCGAAGTGACACGCATTGCTAACGACATGCGTCTACTTGCCTCAGGACCACGCACCGGCTTAGGCGAAATATGCCTGCCTGCAGTACAGCCTGGCTCGAGCATCATGCCAGGCAAAATTAATCCCGTTATGTTTGAAATGCTTAACCAAGTTTGTTACCAAATATTGGGGCAAGACCATGCCATAGCCGGCATGACACAAGCAGGACAAATGGAACTCAACGTCATGATGCCAGCACTCGGCTCAGCCTTATTTGATGCCATGGAATGGTTAAGTAATGCGCTGAATGCAACCAGCGAGAAAAACCTCAAGGGCCTAACCGTAGACACCGCCCGTTGCGCGCAGTTTTTACACACCAGTGTGGGTCTTGCAACCTTACTCAATACACGTATTGGTTACGCTGCTGCCGCAGAAGTCGCCAAAGAGTCTGAAAAATCAGGTCGCAGCGTGCGCGACATCGTTACCGAAAAAGAGCTTATGAAAGGTGATGATTTTGATGCCTTGGTGCTACGTGCAGCACGCGACGGTATAATTGATTAAATCAATAAACAGATAGATTGTTTAGTAAGAGGATAATAATATGAGCGTGACTATTTACCATAATCCGCGTTGCTCAAAATCTCGGCAAACCTTAGAGATCATTCGCAATAAAGGTATTGAGCCAGAAATTATTGAGTATCTCGACACACCGCCTAGCGCAAATAAAATGAAAAAACTATTGACCATGCTCGACATGGAACCCGAACAAATCATGCGCAAAAGCGAAGCTATTTACAAAGAACTAGGCTTAAAAGATTCTAAGCTTAATAAAGCCGAACTCATTAAAACTTTGGTAGAAAACCCAAAATTGATAGAACGCCCTATCGTTACCAATGGCGACAAAGCAGCGCTAGGCCGTCCTCCTCAAAATGTATTGGACATTCTATAAGCAGTACCATCATGATCGACCCTTAGCAAGAGAGCGCATACATCATGAAAAAGATTTTGGTTCTGTATTACAGCCGCTACGGTAGCGTCGCGCAAATGGCCAGCTTAATCGCTCGTGGAATTGAAGAAGTCGATGATATGGAAGCAGTTATTCGTACCGTCCCTGCTATTTCGGCAAATTGTGAAGCAACTGAAAGCGACATTCCAGAAAACGGGCCACCCTATGTCAGTGCCGAAGACCTAGAAGACTGTGCTGGCTTAGCGCTAGGCAGCCCAACACGTTTTGGCAATATGGCATCAGCCATGAAATATTTTTTAGATGGCACTAGCCCGCAATGGATGTCGGGCACATTAATCAACAAACCTGCCTGCGTTTTCACCTCCACATCATCCATGCATGGCGGTCAAGAAAGCACATTATTATCAATGATGAACCCCCTAATCCATCATGGCATGGTGATAGTTGGTATCCCCTATTCGGAACCCGCCTTAACTGTCACCCAAACTGGAGGCACACCCTACGGCGCTAGCCACACCGCAGGACATGATGGCAAAAACCCGATTAGTGATGACGAAAAAACACTGTGCATTGCACAAGGTAAAAGACTAGCTGAACTGGCCAACAAACTCAGCCAATAGCGTGCTGACTTTTCAGCCTCTGTTTATGTCGCTGATTTTCTGTGTAGAGATGGATCGCTTTACCATCTCTACATTGTTTTTCGAAGGTGGGTAAGTATTCGCCTAACTCTGTCTGTTGGTTTTTCAACACAGCCAGGCCGTACTCAAATCACCGCAATTGATAGCCCGGCTTGAAGAGGTATCGATAAAACCCAATCCCAACCTGACGCCCTAATCCCCAAGGTATTTGTACCATTCAGCTTGCCTTAGCCGCCATCCGGTATCGCAAACACCACCACCAACAACAGCAAACCAGCCATAATAAAAAACCCGATGCGCTGGACGAAATGCCCACGCCCACGCGAGGCAATCAACGCCACCACACACTGCAACAAGTAATAGAAGGCAAAGGCACGCGAGGCAATGGTGATAATTTCAAAAATACTGACCGACCAAACCAGAACAATCGCCACCAAGGCCACCAAGGCATAACCAACGCTAGGCGTTAGCCGACGACGACTAAACTCGGATAGCAGCCCGCCGGAACCAGCGGTGTCAGCAACCGCTGCGCTAAACTGGCTCATCACTGCGGCTACGATCAACATGGCAGGCAATACCATAGCTACTGCGGCAGATAGAGTAATGATTGCTGTCTCGTCACGTTGCTCATGAAAATCCCCCAACAACGGCAACGATAAACCGATAAATAACAGATAGATCACCCCCGATAGAATCTGCGCATAACGCATGGTGCGAATACGCGTCTCGGCATCGTATTCTGAACCCAGATAGCGAGAGGTCTCAAAACCCTGAATGATCAACAGAATACCTGCCAACATGCTTAACGCGTAAGGCCAGTCCTCCACCTGTCGATAATTGATCTCGCTCTCGGCTTGCGCCAACCAGTTCACATCAAACCAGGCCAGGCCAACCAACAGCGCAGCGATAATCGCCAGTTTAATATTAACCGCCGACTCCTCCAGCCTCTCCAGGCCACCCAGTCCACGCCACAGTCCCATCAAGGCGATAAAAACAAGTATCCCTGTTGTAATCATATTGGCTACGAATTCGCTTTCCATCTCCATAGCACGCAACACAAATGAAGCCAACAAGCGCAAATAAAACGCCACTGAAATAACGTAGGCGATACTCAACACCAGACCAGAGCAACGCTCGACAAGCAGCAGAAAACTCGATGGCTGATCTCCACTCTCTTGGTCAACATTCAACAGCGGTTCCGCATAGCGGATGTTGTAGCGAATGACCTCACCAATCCCGTAGGCCACCAACACGATACCCGCCATTGCCAGCAATGCCCAGCCATTGACCGCATGGGCCAACAGCGGGGCGGCCACCAAAACCCACTGCCGATAATCGACGCCAGAGGCGTCACCGTTGCGCGCCAATCACGCGAGTGTCGAACACGCGATTGAAACAGTAAGGCAACGACAACCATAGCAATTATAAGCAACAAGGCATTTTCAAACATTCAACATTCTCACTAAAAAATCACCGCAATTATCCGCCACCAAGAGCTCAAAGGGTCGGGCACCAAGCACAAGGCGACTGATTCTATTTTTCAGCAACTGTTCAATCACCCTTTTCGTGAGCTTCATGGCGACTATTTCTGGTTATGCTAAATCATTGCCAATCACCCAAGCGTTAACGCCTCTCGCGCCAAGACGCTCGCTTCATCCACGGGTATCAGCCACACCTCGATCTTGCTGCTTGCAGTGCTAATGACAGCCTCCCTACCCGGCGAGTGTTGATTACCATCGGTATCCACTTCTAGTCCCAGCCATTCCATTGCTTGTAGAATTTTCGCTCTCACTTGCGGGCTGTTCTCGCCCACGCCACCACCAAACAAAATGGCATCAACGCCACCCAACACCGCCAGATAAGCGCCGATGTATTTGCGCACACGATAACAATAGAGATTCACTGCTAACTGTGCATCAGCGCTGTCAGAATTCAGCAACACCCGCATATCACCACTGTCGCCGGACACGCCAAGCAGACCGCTCTGTTTGTTCAGTACCTGCTCTAACTCTTCTGCGCCCAAGCCCGCTTGCCTTTGCAAATAAGTCATCACGGCAGGGTCGAGGTCACCACAACGGGTTGCCATCACCAAACCTTCCAACGGTGAAAAACCCATAGACGTGTCTACAGGCACACCGCGATCGATAGCAGCAATGGAACAACCCGAACCAAGCTGCACAGAAATCACCCGACCACCGTCCTTGATTTCTGGCCTGATTTGCCGCCAGCGATCCCACATCGCGCGATGAGCAATGCCATGAAAGCCATAGCGACGAATAGCATGGCGTCGGCACAACTCACGCGGCAGCGCATAAGTGGCCGCGACTTCCGGCAGAGATCGATAAAACGCCGTATCAAAGACGGCCACTTGCGGTACTTGTTCACCAAGCAAGTCACGCGCAAGCCGAATCCATGTCAACGCCAGCGGATTGTGCAGCGGCGCCAACACTGCCAGCCGTTCGATCTCCGCTTCCACTACGACATCGATCAAGCACGGTGCGGTAAGTAGTACGCCGCCATGCACCACCCGATGCGCAATCAGTGTAATTTCAGCAGCATCAACTGAAGCGATAAAATCAGCCAACAGCAACGGAGTGTGAGCATCAATATCCTGGTGATGCGCCTCGGTCAGTTTTGCCACACCATCGCCAAATGGCTCGAACAAACCCAAGCGTAAGGAGGAACTACCCGCGTTTATCGTCAAGATTAACACTCAACGACCTGCTGGCAGCAAACCCTGTAAAAGATCACAATTGGCGGCGTCCTGACAAGATAAAATGCATAGGCGGAACACCGTCTTAATCCAGCTCTACAGGTTTTTTAGACGCAATTTTTTTCCAGGTAAAGTGCTCGTAGACACCCGACCAGTACATGCCGAAACCGATGGCAAATAGTAGCTCTTCGATAGGCATAAACCAAACGGTGATACCCGACAACGCCTCCATATTCCACACCCGCTCGATATAGCCCGGGGCACTCCATTCCAGCCCGGCCAGAAAGAGTGCGTAATAGACCAAAAAGAGAAGACCACCAATCCAGGTTTTGCGTATTAGATCCGGCCGGCAAAGCATGGTTGCTAGCGCCCCGGCAAACATGGCAATGATGGAAGGGTAAATCGGGTTCCAGGGGAAAAAATAAAGCACGATAAACACCACGAACGGAGTCGCCAGCGCCGTGTAATGGTGACGATGCTGATCATGATGACGCGCGCAGGCCGCCACCGCCTGCGGTACCTTTTGGCTTAACAGATTGTAAAATACCGAACCGATACCACCAATGCCAAAACAAAAAATCAAGCTTTCGATATCAAAGCCGGTATTCTCAGCCAGATCAAATAGACTCGGCGGCAGCCAGTATTCCGGCACAAACAATGGCTCACTCAAGCCAAACGGCGTGGTAAACAAACTCGACCACAACATCGCTTTGCGCTGTATTGGAAACCACCAATACACCAGCCCCCAGGGAATTAAAAACGCGCTCGACCAAAACAACCAAACATATTGATCAGGTATCATTGTGCTTCCTCCTTAACTACCTACAACCACAGTAAATAGACGATTCATTTTTTACCTGCCGCCACCCTGCACGCAATTCTGCTCACGGCACCAGACACAGTGGCAATCGGCATGATCACAGGCAAGATCCTTGCGCTGGCTTTGGTAGCGATGTCTGGCCCACGGACTCAGCAGGCGCTTATACCAGGACGGTTGATACTGCCGCCGCAGTGACTCGCGCACATTGGTTTTTTTGGCAAGCTGGCGCAAAAACCAGCCGTAGCCACGATTAGGCACCATGCTGTACAAGGCCCGGTTGACGACAGAATTCTCCATTTGCGGTTTTAATTGCCGTTGCCAGAGTTTGTCGTAGTTTGCACCATTCAGCAGGCTGTGCGCAGCCAACACGCCAGACGACATAGCCAGGCGCATACCGAAACCCCACAGCGTGTCCTGAAAGCCGGCCTGTTCACCCACCAGCGGATGACGGCCGCTATAGGCACTGCGCGGAATACGGAAATTGCCGCTGCCACCATGGGCTTGGGGATTTTTCATTTGCAAACCTACCAGCCGTTGAAATGCTTCCAGCGTCCGCTGCACGTAAAGCTTCTCCTGCTTGAAGCCGGAGAACATGCAGCTCTTGACAGTGCCCTTACCATTCATAACCAGCAGGTAGGCATAGCCCTGCGGGGCCAGATCATTGTCACAGATTGCCCAAAAACCATCCGCCATATCGGTCTCAAAGTGGTAACCCACAGCAATAGCATCGGCGGCGCGCGGGCCAGCAGCGAGAATGCCATCTCCCGCTATATGACGTAGACGGCTGTTACAGCGCACCTCAACACCAAGAGATTGCGCTTGCCTGAGCAAAGCGCTGTCGAGCGTGTTTGGGCCGGGCCCACGCTCGACCAGATAAAACAGCGCCTCTTCGCTTTTGATCTCATAAGCTTTACCAGCCGGATCGAAAACAGTGCCATTGCGGCAGGGCGTAGCAATAAAGTCTGTGGTGATACCTAACGCTTTTAGTACGACCAAAACATCTTCGCGGGTAGTCCAGTTTTCCATACCTTGAAAATCGCCGCCAAAACGGTGGCCCACCTCTTTTTGCATTTCGTGCACCACTACCTGGCGTCCTGCTTGAGCCAGGGTGATGGCTGCCGCCAGGCCAGCCGGGCCAGCACCGGCAATATCAATGGACACGCTTGCTGATGGTTTCGTCATGCTGCCATTCCTGTTTAATTCTCGCTGCGGCTCGCCGCCAACATCGCCTCGATCAATTCGTCACCTTCTGTACACAATACAAACGCATTGTGCTTCGGCCCCAGCCACGGCATGCAGGAGATATTTTCCAATGCCGTATCAGGGACGATAATGATGGGGTGACGTGACTTCACTGGCCTCAATCTCGGTCTCTTCACTGGTGTTAATCAGCGCACGACGCAAGCGCTCCGCCCAACCCCCGCCCAGATGAGCGCCAGTCTCAGCCAGCGCGACCTCTAGTTCTTCCAGACTGACCTGGAGCAGGTCATAAGTAATCTCAATACTATCCCCTGCAACGGTGACACTAGTGACGCCCATCAAATCGCGGAGCATGCGGTCTATAATCACCTCGCCCTCGACCGACAGTGCTTGCTGAAGATGCAAGCGCCTGCGTTTGAACACCACCTTACCTTCCTGCTTGGGTGCCGCTGCGCCTGGATAGCCGATATAGAGATGAGGATAGGCAAGAAACCGCGTCCGGCATTGGTCGGAGCAAAAAGCAAAGGGCATTTGCTGATAGCTGACCTCGTGGTCGTGCTTTGCCACCCACATACCGCAAACCGGATCCTTGACCTTGTCTTGCTGTTTCATGGCCAACCCTCCATGACTCTCATTGGATCGATATTCATTTCACGTCTTCCCACGAAGGCCACTTCCACTCACGCACTGCGGGCATGTCCTGGCCATGCTCAGTAATGTAGTGCGCATGCTCAATCAGCTTGTCGCGGACAAACTGTTTGAGGCTGGCCGCCTTGTAACCGAGCTCTGGTACGCGATCGATGACGTCAGCGACCAGGTGAAAGCGGTCCATTTGGTTACACACCACCATATCAAACGGTGTCGTCGTCGTGCCCTCCTCCTTGTAGCCGCGCACATGCAGGTTTTTGTGGTTAGTACGGCGATAGGTCAGCCGATGAATCAACCAAGGGTAACCATGGTAGGCAAAGATGATCGGTTTGTCGGTGGTGAACAGCGTATCGAAGTCTTTGTTCGACAGACCATGCGGATGCTCTTCCTGGTGTTGCAAGGTCATCAGATCGACGACATTGATCACCCGTATCTTCAGTTTTGGCACATGTTGGCGCAGCAGATCGACGGCGGCCAGTATCTCCAGGGTCGGCACGTCACCGGCGCAGGCCATGACCACATCCGGTTCACCATCTCTATCATTGCTCGCCCACTGCCAAATGCCGATCCCGGCCGTACAGTGTTTCATCGCCGCGTCCATGTCGAGCCACTGTAGCTGGGGCTGCTTACCGGCGACGATGACATTGACCAGATTGCGCGAGCGCAAACAGCAGTCAGTGACGCACAGCAAGGTGTTGGCATCGGGCGGCAAGTAGACACGGATAACATCAGCCTTCTTATTCACCACGTGATCGATGAAACCCGGATCCTGGTGCGAAAAACCGTTGTGATCCTGGCGCCAGACGTGCGAAGTCAACAGATAATTAAGCGAGGCAATCGGCCGCCGCCAAGGGATTTCCTTGCTCGTCACCTTGAGCCACTTAGCGTGCTGATTGAACATCGAATCAATAATATGAATAAACGCCTCGTAACAGGAGAACAACCCGTGGCGACCAGTCAACAGATAGCCTTCGAGCCAACCCTGACAGGTATGCTCGGAGAGGATCTCCATGACACGGCCGTCGGCCGCAAGGTGGTCGTCATCCGGCAGACGCTCGGCCACCCAGGCACGGTCGGTCACCTCGAACAGCGAGCCGAGGCGATTGGACTTGGTCTCATCTGGCCCCATGACACGGAAATTCCGCGCCTCCATGTTGGCCTTCATCACGTCGCGCAGATACGTCCCCATGATGCGGGTCGACTCGCCAAAGCCACGGCCCGCTTGCGCCACGTCGAGCGCATAACGGCGGTAGTCAGGCAACTTCAGGTCGCGCAGCAACAGGCCGCCGTTAGCGTGGGGGCTGGCGCCCATGCGGCGTTCACCGCACGGCGCTAGCGCAGCCAACTCGGGCAGCAAGCTACCGTTGGCGTCGAATAACTGCTCAGGCCGGTAACTCAACAGCCATTCTTCGAGCAGCTTGAGGTGAGCCGGGCTCTCGGCCAGCCCGGCCAGCGGCACCTGGTGTGAACGCCAGCTACCTTCTGTCTTCTTACCATCGACTTCTTTTGGGCCGGTCCAGCCCTTGGGCGTACGCAAGATAATCATCGGCCAGCGCGGACGGCTGACCGCACCATTGTCGCGAGCGTTGTGTTGAATCGCCTTGATTTCCGCGATCACCGTATCCAGCGTATCCGCCATCAATTGATGCATCGTGACCGGATCAGAACCCTCGACGAAATAGGGCTGATAACCGTAGCCAATGAATAGGCTTTCTAGTTCCTCGTGACTAATGCGCGCCAGTATTGTGGGATTGGCGATCTTGTAGCCATTCAGGTGCAAGATGGGCAGCACCGCACCATCATTAACCGGGTTGAGGAATTTGTTCGAGTGCCAGGCGGTAGCCAGTGGCCCGGTCTCGGCCTCACCGTCACCGACCACGCAGGCTGCGATGAGATCCGGATTGTCGAACACCGCACCATAGGCATGAGAAAGTGCGTAACCAAGCTCGCCGCCTTCATGAATGGAACCCGGGGTTTCGGGTGCCACATGACTGGGTATGCCGCCGGGAAACGAGAACTGTTTGAACAGTTTTCTCATCCCTTCTGCATCCTGGCTGATATTGGGATAGAACTCGCTATACGTCCCCTCCAGATAGGTGTTGGCGACCAAACCGGGGCCACCATGGCCGGGCCCGGCGATATAGATCGCGTCAAAATCGTGGCTTTTGATGACACGGTTCATATGCACATAGATAAAATTCAGGCCCGGTGTCGTACCCCAATGTCCGAGCAAGCGCGGTTTGACATGCTCAAGCTTTAGGGGTTCTTTAAGTAAGGGGTTATCCATCAGATAAATCTGTCCAACAGATAGGTAATTGGCGGCGCGCCAATAGGCGTCGACCTTCGCCAGCTCGTCAGTGAAAACAAGATTTTCCTTGGCCCCTGTTGCTGTCACGGTTTGCATATTCCGTCCTCCTGTTCAAGTCCATCATCGTCGCGTTCATTTATCAGCAAAATGACTTCGCATGCTGAATAAATGTGCCATTTGCCTGCCGCACCAGCGATCGCCAAAGCCAACGACGCTACCAGAGAGTGCTGTTGTGATAAATTATTCATGCTTGGATTTCGAGCCTGGAAAAGCCTCCGAGGCAGGCGAGTCCACGCAGTTCGCCGCCGCACATGGGCGCGTCTGGAGCGAGGCGTGTACTCTATCCAGATGCCGTGCGTGCGTACCGAACCCCCTTTGCCAAAGATCCAGAACCCAGACCCGAACCGCATTGTTAACGGGAAACCAGAGCAGCGCATAAGCCCACACCATGAGCGCATAACTCCAGCCTATCGGCTCCAGCAACCAGCCATAGACAGCCGCCAGCGTGCCGGCCAACTGCGTCGCCTCCGTGGTCCAAAAGAGGCGCGCGGCCGGCCACGGACGCTGCCAGAACCAGCGCTCACTGCGGGTGATATAGATGGTCAAATGGCCCGCCACCAGCAGTTTGAGAAAGATCAATGTCTGAATCTGCTCAGGCGGCAGCTGCAAAATATCACGTGCAATCCAGAATAGGATAAAGGTTGCAATGACACCTGTCGTTCCCGCCACCACGGCGACCGCTAGCACCCGTGACATCACCCAGCGCACGGGACGGGCCGCCACGCGCACATTGTCATAGGCGATCATCATGATCGGAAAATCATTCAATACCGCCAACAGCACCAACATGATCGGCGTCACCGGATAAAAATCAAAAATAATGATCGACAGCGTGATGAAACCGAGCACCCGAATGGTTTCGGCGATACGAAATACCGCGTAGCTGCGCATGCGTGCGAAAATCTTGCGCGCCTCTTCCACCGCTGTGACGATCACCGACAACCCCGGCGCCGTCAGCACCAGATCTGCCGCAGCACGCGCCGCATCAGTGGCGCCACTGACGGCAATGCCGATATCGGCCTGCTTGAGCGCCGGTGCATCATTGACCCCGTCACCGGTCATGCCAACGATCTTGCCGGCCCGCTGCAAGCTGCGCACGATCTTGTATTTGTGCTCGGGGAAGACCTCGGCAAAGCCATCGGCGGCCTCGATGCGTACCTCATCACCGTCAGCGCCATCATGCTCAAAGATCTCGTGCGCCGACACGATATTGGTGCCGAGACCGAGTTCACTTGCAACTTCACGTGCAATCGCACTATGGTCACCCGTCACCATGCGGATATCGAGACCCATGCTTTTGATGGTAGCAATGGTCTCCGCCGAGTCATCACGCGGCGGGTCGAACAGCGGCAACAGCCCAAGGAAACACCAGCGCCCGTCATTCTCCGTGCGTGCCACGCCGAGGGTGCGGTAGCCATGCGCCGCCAACTCGTCTGTGGCGCAGCGTATACGCTCGGCAAGATCACCGCTGGCCTCGACCAGGGCGGCGATCGCTTGCGGCGCGCCCTTGGCAACCTTGAACTGGCGACCGTCTTGACGCACCTCGGCCTCGGCGCGCTTACGCACCGGGTCGAATGGCTGAAAAGCAATGATTTCACTGCCTACTAGCGCCTGTTTGTCATGCAGGGCAGCGAGTACCGCCGCATCGATCACATCAGGGTTGTCGCGCTCACTGGCGAGCGCGGCGGCAATGATCACGTCCTCCACATCCTCTGCGCTGATCGCAACGGGATCACCCACGACCAAGGCATTCTTGGTCAGCGTGCCGGTCTTATCAGAGCACAGCACATCCATGCCGGCCAATTCCTCGATCGCCACCAGACGCGAGACAATGGCCTGCATCCGCGCCAGAGTGGCGGCACCGACCGCCATGGTCACCGACATCACGGCGGGCAAGGCCACCGGGATCGCGGCCACGGTCAGAATCAGCGCAAACAGCAACGTGTCGATAAACGGATCGCCGCGAAACAAGGCCACCAGAATCACCAGCGCGACCAGGCCAAGTGTGATCAGAATCAGGAAATTACCGATGCGCAGTACGGCCTGCTGGAAGTGCGAACGGGTCTGCGCGGTCTCAACCAAGCGCGCCGTGCGACCAAAGTAGGTATTCATACCGGTGCTGGTGACAACACCGCGCATTTCACCCTGACGTACAATCGAACCGGAATAAGCCGTATCGCCGATCTTCTTGTCAGCAGGCAGGGACTCGCCGGTGAGCGCCGACTGATCAATGCTCAAATAGTCGCCGTCCACCAGCTCGACATCGGCCGGCACGATAGCCCCAAGACGCAGAAACACCACATCGCCAGGCACCAGCTCACGTGCCGCGATATCGTGCCACTCGCCATCCCGCAACACGCGAGCCATGAGGGCAAGGCGCTGCTTGAGCGCCTCGATGGCATTGCCGGCTTTGTATTCCTCCCAAAAGCCAACGCCGGCGTTAATGAGCAGCAATACAGCAATGACGGTAAAGTCTTCCCAACGCCCGGCCAGGCCCGAAAGAATAGCGGCGATTTCGATCATCCACGGAATCGGCCCCCAGAAAAAGGCCAGGAATTTACGCCAGGGATGGACGCGCTGCTCTTGAATCGCATTTTCGCCAACCTGCGCCAGCCGCAGCCGCGCCTGCGCCCTCGTCAGACCCGTCAGCGCTGTTTCAACAACTGTGTCTGCATTCACTTTAGTCTCCTTTCGCAACGCAACGCTTGCTGCTGACGCGACAGGGCGGCGGGTATATTATTCGTCTCAGTCGCATGCACTTAAGCAGCACGGCGTTCGCCACCACAAGGGAAAACGCGACGACCTGATAGGCCGGCGCAAAAAGACGATTAACTCCTGGC
>JAJRWO010000148.1 GCA_024276775.1 Gammaproteobacteria bacterium
ACCGTTGGGTCAACATCCGTCACCGAGCCACCCACACCGACAGTAGAGCTACTGTCACCGCCACAGGCAACCAGCCCCATGGAAACAAACACAGCAAACATGGCAGGGATAATTTTCTTTTTTAACAACATCAGATGACCCTCAAACAAAATGTATATAGCCTATTTTTTCAAACTCAACACTAGAAATTTCTGATATAGCCCAGCGATATGCCGTTCAGAGTATAGCGTGATCCAGACAATTTACCGTCGAGATAACGCCCCATCTGCAAAAAGATACCGTGATCTCTATTGGCAAACAGGTCTACACCCACCAGAATGGAAGGCGCACTGACAGTGGTGGTAGAAATATCTGTTGGTCTGGTAAATTCCATTTCGGCGGCACTAACACCCGCCAGGGCATAAAGTTGAATACGACCATCTTTAACCGCTGACCAGCTCAACTTTACATACGCGCCGGTGAGCCAGCTCAAATCATAATCAACGGCATTGGCACCGCCACCGCCGCCTAAACTGCCATGCACCTCAGCACTCAACCAGCCATTGTGACGATAGCCTAATTTGCCACCCACCGCACCAACACTGATTTTAGCGCCTGATTCCTTATAGGTGTTACTACCCAGCATCAGGCCATAATAATATTCCTTCGCCTGAGCAGACAATGGCAAAAACAATAAACTGACCGCCACAAACAATAAACCTCGACGCATTGGTATTACTCCCTTAATCACTAATTGGCCAATCTTATACTCATCGGCTTTGCAAACCAACTATTAACCAGTGGTATCGGCGGCGACTTCAATAACTTCAACCTATAATTTGACACTGGCTTGTCTCATGCTCTGAGGGCTTTTAAAAAATCTGACACATATTGAAGCATTGCAATATAATGAGCCATTTGTTGTTATTGGAGTGTCACGTGCACTTAAACGTTGGGCAATTCAGAAATTGGCAACACAAAAGCATCACCCTGCTAGGCATGTCAGGCGTAGGCAAAACGCGCCTGTCAGCCATGTTACGCCAGGGCAGCTGGTTCCATTATTCCGGTGACTACCGCATTGGCAGTCGCTATCTGGACGAACCCATCCTTGATAACATCAAACAACAGGCCATGCAGATACCCTTTCTACGTGAACTGCTGCGCACCGACTCCATCTATATTGCCAACAATTTATCGTTTGACAACCTAACACCCGTCTCCAGTTTTCTTGGCAAACTGGGCAATCCGGAGCAAGGCGGGCTGTCGCTACCGGAATTCAAACGTCGCCAGAGATTACACCACAAGGCTGAGGTTCTGGCCATGCGCGATATCCCCTCATTTATCAACAAGGCACAACAAATATACGGCTACAACAACTTCATCAATGATGCCGGTGGCAGCGTCTGTGAGCTGGACGATGACAAAACCCTCAAACTGCTCAGCAAGCACACACTATTCCTCTACATTCAGGCCACCAAGGACGACGAAAAGGAACTGATCCGCCGCGCCGCAATTGCCCCCAAGCCGCTTTACTACCGTGAGACCTTTCTGGATGAACAACTGCTGGAATACATGCAGCAGCAACACATTGAATACGTCGCCCAGATCGATCCCGACGACTTTGTCCGCTGGGTCTTTCCGCACTTATTCTATAGCCGCATTCCGCGCTACGAAGCCATCGCCCGGGAATACGGCTACACCATCACCACCACCGAGCTGGCCAAGGTTCAAACTGAACAAGATTTTATGGCCCTGATTGAAAAAGCACTAGAGAAATAAGCGCATGCCACTGGTAGCCAATACAGACTTACCCACCTTCAAACGCCTGAAGATTGAAGGCGAAACCATTCTTCAGGGCGATACCGCAAGACACCAGGATATCCGCGAACTGCATATTGGCCTGCTCAACATGATGCCCGACTCAGCGTTGGCTGCCACCGAACGGCAATTTTTCCGCTTGGTGGGTGAGTCCAACCAAATCGCCCAATTTTACATGCACCCCTTCACCCTGCCAGAACTGCCACGCGGCAAAGAGGGGCGCGAACACGTGACCAAATACTACGAAACCTTTGATCAAATCAAAACAGAAGGCCTGGACGCGCTTATCATCACCGGCACCAACGTCACCCAACCCGACCTGGCCATGGAGCCTTTCTGGAAACCGCTAAAAGAAGTCATCGACTGGGCTTACGATAACGTCACCTCAACACTCTGCTCCTGCCTGGCCACCCATGCAGTGATGCAGCAACGCTACCAGCAAAAGCGCCAGCACCTCGGCCGCAAACGCTGGGGCGTCTACCCCCATTATTTGCTTGACCGGCAACACCCATTGGTGGCCGGCGTCAATACGCGTTTCGACATTCCCCATTCACGCTATAACAACATCTGCCGGCAACAATTCGAAGCCGCGGGCTTAAAAGTCCTGGTAGAAAGTAAAACCGCCGGCGTTCACCTGGCCGTCAGCGGAGACCTGTTCCGCATCGTCTTTTTCCAAGGCCACCCGGAATACGACATCATCAGCCTGCTGAAAGAATACAAACGTGAAGTCAGCCACTTCGTCAACGGCCAACGTGCCGACTACCCACCACTGCCAGAAAATTATTTTACTCAACAAAGCACCGCCATTCTGGAAGAACACAAGCAACATCTTTTAAAAGCGATGGCAACCAACAGCAAAGCGGCGGAACTGCCCGAAGCCCTGGTGACACGGCAACTGGACAATACCTGGCACGACAGTGCCGAGGCGGTTTTAAACAACTGGATCGGCACGGTCTACCAGCTCACCAATATGGATAGACGACGACCGTTTCAGACGCATATTGACCCCAATGACCCGCTGGGTTTGAAAGGTTAACACCTGCCAAAAAACACATAAAATACGAGGTAATCCCTTGAATTAATTCACGATTACCCATGAAAATGTGTCAGATATCTTTACAACTCGACACACAGCAATAGAACACAAAATTCTAACCCATTGATATGTAATAAAATAAATATTTGGCACGAATACTGCTTCTACAGGCAGTAGGGCTGTTAAAGTTTTGTGTGACGTTGCTATCGAAGCAAAGATACATCGTGTTAAGGCCTGACATGAGTCATAAAGATATTATCCAACTAAGGAAGATTTAAAATGAATAAAAAATTACTCGGACTGACACTAGCAGCCGCTGGCGCGATGACACTTTCAGCGGGCGCTCAAGCCTTAGTTCTTGAAGACACTTTCGAGAATATTTTTGAAACAACAGAAATAAATCAAACAGGGGAATTGTCCCTGTTTGATGCCAGCCTGGGTGATCTGACGGAAGTAACACTGACGCTGTCGGGCAACTCTATCAGCACAAGCATGCTTGAAAATACTGCTTCTGGCTCACAGACCTTTAGTTTTGATTCTGTTCTCAATTTCTTTCTCGACGCCTCATCAGTGGGTGTAACCACTCCTGCGCCAGCATTCACCACCGTCTTGGCATCTACCGACGGATTCGTCACATTGGCAGCGGGTGAGTTTCTGGATCTTGGCACAGCAGAAGACAATGGTTCGTGGACAGTCACACTGACTGGCGCAGAGCTAGCCCCTTTCATTGGCACTGGCAATTTCAGCGTAGGCTGCTCGACAATCTCTGGCACTACCTTTTCAGGTGGCGGTGGCAATATCAACAATACTCAAGAAACCACTGCTGCATGCTCTGGCAGTATCGCATACATGTATGATGCCGCAGTCGTTATCACTCCACCAACGACTGTTCCTGCACCTGCTTCACTGTGGTTGATGGGCGCCGGTCTGCTAGGTTTTGCTGCTTTCAAAAAAAGAAAATCAAGCTAATAACACTGGCTGATTTTTTGTTTTGACCGAAGGTGTCAGTGTTTTTCACTGACACCTTTTTTTGTGTCACCATTACAACAACCGCTGTTCATTACCCAGACACCCTCTTACCTGGCGGCACATAGCCCTTTCGTATGACAATAAGTAACACTTGGCTTGATGGCGATAAATTCGTAATCATCCTTGGACTTGTCCAAACCACTAACTATCGGTCGATAGAAAGGCTCACGTTGATTTCTTAAGCTGGGTAGATGCTGGGACGGTCACCGTTGAGCTAATCACAACAAATGAATAATAAAACACTCTGATTTGCCCATGGATTTTGCTGATGCTTGCCTTGTGTTTTCAGGTGAACAATTGATCGGGATTTTAGTGTCTACAAACTTAAGGGGAGGCGGTCATTGACAACCGACATAAAATAA
>JAJRWO010000149.1 GCA_024276775.1 Gammaproteobacteria bacterium
CAACAGCCCGAACCTATCAAACAGGCGACATCACCAATGTCACCACTCGCCCCAAGTACATCATTGAGCTGGTGGGGGAAATTGGCTCAAACAACGACATAAACATTAGCGGTGGTTATGACGATTCATCCGGTTTAAGCAACATTAACGGCTTTCGTATTACAGCCAAAGGCACCGGCGGCTCTAATAGCACCATCACGCTGTTACAAACTTATTACACCAAAGCTTTCTAACTCTATTCAAACCGACAAAAATGACCGGGAGAAGCACCATGAAATTTAGCCATTATACAATCAAACAAGACCTGTCGGTAACCGCCTGCGCCATGACTCTCGCACTATTTCAGGCCCAGGCCTTTGCCGCACCCGGCACCCTGTCTGACCAACCACTCTATGTTGGCCCCGCCGTTGAACCCAACGTCTTCCTGCTCACTGATGATTCAGGCAGTATGGACTGGGAAATCCTCACTGCAAGTGGGGGTATTTTTTCCGGTACACAACCTAACGGCACCAACCCGGCTAGTGCTGGTGGCGTCAAACACCGTGATAGCAACGATGATGGCTCAGCAAACTGTAATTTTGCCGACTCATATTCTGGGGTAGGTTATATCTACATTGTTGAATTTGGCAGCAACACCTATGGTGATGGCCCTACTGACTGTAACACCGCCGACGATGAAGCTTGGCGCATACGCAGCAGCGCCTTTAATCTGCTTTATTTTGATCCAACCAAAATCTACGAACCATGGGAGGGGGTGAATATCAATGGCACTGCCTATGGCGACATTGATATCAGCAATGCCCCTGACAACCCTTACGATCCAGGTGAGACCATCGATTTAACCCAACACAACTCCAACTGGCTTGGTGGCACAAATCGTAGTTCCGCTGACCGGGATAGTGACAACATTGACGATGGCTTTCGTTATTACACTTGGACAGACAACGATAATGACGGCCTGTTTGATAATGGTGAAGAAACCGAGTTTTTGATCAAAGATCAAGATGCCACCACCCAACAGAACTTCGCCAACTGGTTTAGCTACCATCGTAGCCGTGAGTTTGTGGCCAAATATGCACTCAGCAAATCCATCGTCGACCTGAGCGCCGTCCGAATGGGCTACGGTACAATCAACGACAACAACGACGTTAGAATTGAAATTGCCTCTATCAATCTTGACCCTGCCGTGGGCAACAAAAAGGCCTTGTTTGACAAACTCTTTTCAACTCACTCTAGCGACGGTACACCGTTGCGCATAAGCCTCAGAAATGTTGGCCGATATTTTGATTACGTTAACGACAGTTTTTTTGGTAACACAAACAGTTACACTAACCCCATTTTGTCTGCCGCTGACTACGGAATGTGCCAAAAAAATGTCACTATTTTAATGACCGACGGTTATTATAACGGTGCCAACCCTAACGTGGGTAATGCCGATGCCAACACCTCCAACCCCTTTGATGGCGGCGATTATGCTGACGCTCGCACAAACACATTGGCCGATGTGGCCATGCACTATTACAAAAGAGACCTTGCTTCATCCTTGGTCAACAAAGTCCCCACAACCAGCACAGACAGCGCAACACACCAACACATGAACACTTTCACTGTTGCCTTTGGTGTCACCGGCACATTGGATCCAACAGGCACCAAAACACCCGCAGACGCTTCTGACACCGAGCCATCTGATCCCGGTTTTGCCTGGCCAAACCCATTCAATGGAAATAGAGAAAAAATCGATGACCTGTGGCATACCGCCTTCAATGGCCGCGGTGAGTTTTTCAGTGCCCAAAACCCAACCACCCTGGTGAATGCACTTAAAACCGCCATTAGTACCGCAGCCAAAGGTAACAGCGCCGCTGCCGCTGTCGCCTTTAACACCTCTTCCCTAACCGCCAACTCAGTGATTTATCTAGCCAAATTCGACCCATCAAAAAACTGGAAGGGTGAACTAACCTCAACAGCTCTAAATGCAGATGGCAGCATCGCCGCCAGCGCAACCTGGAATGCGGGCGATCAATTAACCACCAACGATGAGGCCAACCGCGTTATCTGGACCTACAGAAAAGATACCCAAACAGGCGTTGCCTTCAAAATCCTAACGGATTTATCAACGACACAACAAAATGATCTCAACATGGGGACATTAACTGCCGACGGCAATGGCCAGGCACGGATTGATTATCTGCGTGGCGATACATCTAACGAGTCTAGTGGACTGAACTTTCGCGACCGAACTAATATCCTCGGCGACATTATCAACTCAAACCCTGTTTATGTTGGCAAGCCCCAATCCAACCGTCCGAATAAAACTCCCTTCGGTCCAGGCACACCCGGAAAGCTTTATTCTGATTTTGCCAGCGCGTATAAAGACAGAGATGGCATCATCTACGTGGGTGCCAACGATGGCATGCTGCATGGTTTCAGTGAATCTACGGGTGAAGAGGTCATGGCCTATGTACCCAACGCCCTCTTTGACGATTCACCCGGCAAAGGCC
The DNA here is from genome assembly GCA_024276775.1 of Gammaproteobacteria bacterium. Classification (GTDB taxonomy): domain Bacteria; phylum Pseudomonadota; class Gammaproteobacteria; order Tenderiales; family Tenderiaceae; genus Tenderia. Next base: position 2,499 of record JAJRWO010000149.1, read on the forward strand.
TGCACTATCTAACTGACCCTGCCTACTCACATCGTTATTATGTTGATCTTAGCCCAACCGTGGCGGATGTTTACCTAAACTCTTCTGCCTGGAAAACCCTGCTGGTGGGTGGCTTGCGCGCTGGTGGCCGCGGCATCTTTGCTCTCGATATCACCTATCGCACAAATTCTGCTGCCAGCAACCCTTACACCGATGCCAACGCCGCCAGCAAGGTGCTGTGGGAATTTGATAGCAGTGATAACTCTAATCTGGGTTACACCTTTGCCAAGCCCACCATCACCATGATGGAAAATAATAAATGGGCAGTCATCTTCGGTAACGGCTACAACAGCGACGATGGTGAGGCATCCTTGTTCATCCTCTATATTGATGAAGGTCTGGATGGTACATGGTCCGCAAACGACTACATAGAGATCAAAACAGGTGTCGGCACCAGTGGCTCCAAAAATGGTCTGTCAACCCCTGCCCTTATCGACACTGATGGCAATGGCCAGACAGATCGCGTTTATGCCGGTGACCTGGAAGGCAACCTATGGGCCTTTGATCTCAGCGCCACTAACTCAAACCAATGGAAAGTTGCCTACAAAACGGGCAGCACGCCTAAACCATTATTTACCGCCACTGATGCCAGCAATAATCCACAACCCATTACCTCAAAACCAATTGCCTCCACCCAGGGAGTCAGCGTGCCCGGAAGCCCAACGCCTAATTTAATGGTGTTTTTTGGCACAGGCCAGTTCATCGTAGACAGCGATAAAACCTCCACCAGTGATCAAAGCTTTTACGGTATCTGGGATAATGGCAGCCAAGCACTTGATAGGAGCGACCTTACCAAGCAGGCCATTATTGAAAATGGTTCCACCCGAACCACCAATAAACCGCCCACTACAATTCCATATGACAACACACATAACGGCTGGTACCACGACCTGCCAAGTACGGGCGAACGCATGGTAGTTAATCCCAAATTACGTGGTAAATTTGTCTTCTACAACACCCTAATTCCGGGCACCGATTTATGTCAGCCAAATGGCTTCAGCTGGTCAATGGCGGTCAAACAATCTGATGGTGCCATGTCTGATTCACCTATTTTTGATACCAATGGTGATGGTGAAGTTGATGCCGATGACGTGCAAACTGCGGGATTTTCAACAGAAAACATCATTGGCGAAACCAGTTTTCTTGGTGGCAATATGTATTTCCAGGATGCTAATGCCAACACTGGACAAGCACCCATTGGTGTTAACAATGACGAAAACACTGGTCGCATGTCCTGGCAAGAACTATTGGAAGAATAGAGCATAATAGACTTTAACAACTAACGGGATAAAACCATGATACCAAAGACATTGACATTTTCGATATTACTTTTCTTGCTTATGCTACCGTTTACTCTCTGGGCAGCATCAACAGGCGCATACCCAACAACATTTAGCCACACCGGCCACATTGACCGGATTGATGCCGCAACAGGGGAAATAGTGATCAATGATACACTCATATTACTGCCTACCTCGACGACTGTTCATAGACCTGCCAGAAAGTTCAGTTCCAGCCGAGACCTAAAAAAAGGCATGAAGGTTGGCTTTAGTAGTCACACAATAAATGGAAAAAAAGCAATACAGGAAATATGGGTCTTCCCAAGCCATTGGGGGCTTAGCGAGCAAGAATAAGAATCGATCTATAACCACTAAAATTATTATAAAGGCCAGGCGTTATGAGTAGAAAAAAACCAGCAGGCTTCAGCCTCATCGAACTAATGATCGTTGTCGCCATCATCGGCATCATCGCCGCCATTGCCTACCCCAGTTATCAGAACCAGGTGCTCAAAAGCAAGCGCACCGACGGTCATTCAAAAATCATGGATGCCATGGCACGGCAAGAACGTTATTTTTCTGAAAACAATACCTATACCGATGACATGACCGATTTGGGTTACGACGCCGACCCGGTAGAGTCCGATAATGAACATTACGAGATCGATGGCGACGTGTGTGGCGTAGCCATCGGCATTGACCAATGCGTAAAACTCACTGCCACCGCTCAAGGGGGCCAGGCAGTTGATGGCGATCTGACCCTGGACAGCACCAACGCCAAAACGGGTAACTGGTAATACCGCCCTTGCACGACACCAATATTGACACCCCGGAGATCGACTGGCCAGTAGACCTTCCGGGTATTATACAATAAAGGTCATAAACAACCTTTCATCGGCCAACCACTACCATTTGACCAGATTCAGCCTGGTCAGCCATTAATAAAGCCCTCCCTGTATGTTAGCATTCGCTAAAGTTAACTAATGGCGACTGCTTTATGCACGAGAATACAACACATGACCGCCAGACGGGTTTCAGTCTGATCGAAGTACTGGTCACCATGGTGGTGTTATCCGTGGGTCTGCTCGGCATTGCCGGCATGCAGGCCAGCGGCATGCGCAACAACCACGCCGCCTATACTAAAACCCAGGCCACCAATCTGGCCATGGACATGGCCGAACGCATCCGCGCCAACCCCCTGGGCCAGGCGGATTACGTTGGCTTTGATAGCGATAGCGAACAAGCACTTGCCAACCCAGACTGCATCGCCGCGGGTTGTACCCCAGCCCAACTGGCCGACTATGACCAATTTGAATGGAGCCAACCTTTCAACGCCAATACCAAACCCATCTTGCCCGCGGGTCAGGGTTTGATTACACAAGAGGTCGACGGTCGACTCACTATCACCATCCTCTGGCGTGAAGTGGCCTACGATGGCATGGCATTCAACGACTGTGGTATAGACGACCTGGCCGCTGACATGACCTGCTTGCAATTGAGCTTCCAACCATGATTCACCTAAAACGCAAACAACACGGTTTATCGCTCATCGAGCTGATGATTGCCATTGGTCTGAGTATGGTATTAACACTGGGTATTATCCAGATTTTCATCTCCAGCAAACAAACCAGCCAGGTTCAAAACGCATTGGGACGCTTGCAGGACAATGCCCGTTTTGCTCTCGATCTGCTGGCCCATGATATTCGCATGGCCGGGCAATTGGGCTGTGACAGCAGTATTACCCCTGCCAATAACACCTCCCTAACCCCTTTTAACAACGGCATTATGGGCTATGAAACGCCACCCGCGCTATCAATCGAATTAATCGTCGACCACGCCGGCAATCCCAGTAACGCCGATATTATTGCCGGCACCGACGCCATTGTCGTTATCAGTGCGGCCACCAACACCATTCCTGTCAGTCAGACAGCCTCAATCATCACGGCCGCCAATAATGGCGCCTTTGGGGGTATTGAAACAGGCGAACCGCTTCTTATTAGTGACTGCAAAACAGCGGATATTTTTATTGCCAACAAAGCTGTTGACGACACCACCCTGAACACTAATTTTAACAACAATTATGCCAGTTTTTCACAACTTACCGCCCTCAATTACAAGGCTTATTACATTCGCGAAGACAATAACAACCGTAGAAATCTATATCGCTCCATCGTTAACCATAATGGAGGAGGAGCAGCAGCAGGCATTGATACCGAGCCACTGCTTGAAGGCGTTGAAAATATGCAGATTCTCTACGGTGAAGACATGAATGGCGATGGCAGTGCTATCCGTTATGTTGATGCCGATAATGTTGGCAATATGAATAACGTCACCAGTGTTCGCATCCACTTATTACTGGCCACCCTTGAAGATAACCTGGCCAGCGAGCCTCAAAGTTACTGGTTTGCCGGGCAGCTCATTGTCCCTGCCGGTAACAGCGAAGACCGCCGTTTATTTCGCAGTTTTACCACCACCATTAAACTTCGTAACCAGGGAATGAATATATGAACAAGCAAACAGGCTCAGCCCTTATTATCAGCCTGCTCATGTTATTGGTGATGACCTTGCTTGGCATTACCAGCATTGGCGCATCCACCCTGGAAGAAAAAATGGCTGCCAACAGCCGTGATCAAAAAACAGCTTTTCAAGCCACCGAAGATATTTTAATAACGGCTGAAGATACCGTCATTAATGCCGACTGGCAGGATGAAATCAACAGGGGCATTATTGCTGTCGAGAATACCTCTTATTACACCTTGGAAAGCGCCGTTGCTTATTACAACAACAACACGTGGGGCGCTGCTGATTGTATGGCAATAGGCACAGGGTGTTATATCGTTCAACTGGCGGGAGAAGAAACGCCGTTGGCACTGGGCAGTGGTTATGGTCAGATTAGCCAGGCAAACCGCCGGCAACTCAAGCTGAACATCACCGCCCGCGGCGCCAATCAGGCGGACAGCAATAGTATCGCATTGCTGCAAAGCACCATTAACAAAATCGATATTCCTACTATATAATTCACA